>JAIRXZ010000204.1 GCA_031267995.1 Odoribacteraceae bacterium
AGCACGCTACGTCTCTACAGAGGTACTTACAATTCATGAGCGAGGGGGGAGGTCATGGGAATCAGTAGAGACGTAGCGTACTACGTCTCAAGTCACGGGCACGGGCTACAAGCCCGCGCCAGCGGGAAGGATGGGGCGATTGCATGTTGTCGGTGTCCGGGGAGACGTAGCACGCTACGTCTCTACAGAGGTACTTACAATTCATGAGCGAGGGGGGAGGTCATGGGAATCAGTAGAGACGTAGCGTGCTACGTCTCAAGTCACGGGCACGGGCTACAAGCCCGCGCCAGCGGGACGGGTGGGGCAGAGGGAACGGGTGGTTACACGTCGTCGGTATCCGAGGGATGGCTCGTTATCATCCCGACGGGACACGCGGCCGGCAGCCGGCGGGGTGGTGTCGCGAGCGATTTTATCCCGCACCATCTCCCTGGCATACAGTTGGCAGGAAGAAATTTGCCGGGCAGTTAAAAAAAATATTGAAATTTACTTGCACTTCGTGGAAAGGTGGTTATCTTTGCCGCACAAAATTTCTCATTAGTATTAAGATTGAAGTGGTACGCACGCATTTACATCATCATCATCGGGTCGACCTGTTCAGGTGGGGTGTATTTGTCGTGTAATTAAATGGAAGACACAAGCTCGCCTGGCAACAGGCGGGCTTGTTTGTTTATCCAGCCCGCTCTGCCGCCAGGTGACAAAACAAAAAACCAGACGGTATGACAAAATTAAAGATCGCGATTCAGAAATCGGGCAGGCTCTATGACGATTCCCTGTCCTTGTTAAAAGAGTGTGGCATCGCCATTAACAACGGGAACGACCAGCTGATGGCGCAAGCCTCCAACTTCTCGCTGGAGGTGCTTTTCCTGAGAAATTCGGACATCCCGCATTACGTGGAGGACGGCATCGTCGACCTGGCCATTATCGGCGAGAACACGGTGGTGGAGAAACGGGCGGAGGTGTCGCGCCTGATTGATTTGGGCTTTTCGGGGTGCCGGGTGTCGATCGCCATCCCCAAGTCGGCGGAGTTCACGGGCATCGAGTGGCTGCGCGGCAAGCGGGTGGCTACCTCGTACCCGAACACGCTGCGGGACTTCCTGTCGCGCAATGGTATTGATGCCGAGATTCACGTGATCTCCGGCTCGGTGGAGATCGCCCCCAATATGGGATTGGCCGACGCCATCTGCGATATCGTGAGTTCCGGGAGCACCCTGTTCAAAAACGGGCTGACGGAGGTGTTCACGTTGTTCTCCTCGACCGCCATGCTGGTGGCTAATACCAAGTTGGACGACGAGAAGCGCGCGCTGACGGATCAGCTGATTTTCCGCGTGAAATCCGTGCTGGCGGCCAAGAATAGCAAGTATATCCTGCTGAATGTGCCGGGCGAGCGGCTGGAGGAGGTGTGCGGCCTGCTGCCGGGGATGCGCAGTCCAACCGTGATGCCGCTGCACGAGCCGGGGTGGTTCTCCCTGCACTCGGTGGTGAACGAAAACGCGTTCTGGGAGTCTATCGACCGGCTGAAGGCGGCCGGGGCGGAGGGGATTTTGGTGATCCCCATCGAGAAGATGATCCTGTAATACCATCGGAAACAAAGCAATATGACAACGATGGGTAATATGAATATCGTGATGTTCCCCCCGCGCCAGGCGTGGGCGGGAATCCTCGCGCGGCCAAGCGCCAACGGCGAGGAGCTGGAGAAAGTGTGCGAGGCGATCTTCGAGGAGGTGCGACGGGATGGCGACGCGGCGGTGCGACGGTACACGCGCCATTTCGACCGGGTGGAGCTGGAGCGGTTCGAGGTGAGCAGCGGGGAGTTCGAGGAGGCGGAGGGGCTGGTGGATCCACCGCTGAAGGAGGCGATCGGCCTGGCATTGAAGAATATCGAGGCGTTCCACCGCCTGCAATTGCCGGAGCGTAGGGAACTCGCGGACGACCGCGGGTTTCGGTGCTGGCAGGAGGCGCGAGCGATTGACCGCGTGGGTCTGTACGTGCCCGGTGGGAGCGCGCCGCTCTTTTCCACGGTGCTGATGCTGGCGGCGCCGGCGCGATTGGCCGGCTGCCGGGATGTCGCGCTGTGCACGCCGCCGGGACGAGACGGAAAGGTGCACCCGGCGATCCTGTGGAGCGCCCGGTTGTGCGGCGTGACGAGCGTCTTTAAGGTGGGTGGCGTGCAGGCGATTGCCGCGCTGACCTTCGGCACGGAGAGCGTCCGGCGCGTCGATAAGATCTTCGGCCCCGGCAATGGTTTCGTGACGGCGGCCAAACAGCGGGCGAGCACCCGCGGGGTGGCGATCGATATGCCCGCGGGGCCGTCCGAGCTGATGGTGGTGGCCGACGAGACGGCGTCGCCGGCGTTCGTGGCGGCGGATCTGCTGTCGCAGGCGGAGCACGGGGCGGATAGCCAGGTGTTGCTGCTGACGTGCCGGGAGGAGCTCCCCGCGCTGGTGGCGGCCGAGGTCGAACGGCAATTGGCCGATTTGCCCCGCCGGGAGGTTGCCGAGCGGGCGTTGGCGGGGTCGACGTGCGTCGTGCTGCGCGACCGGGAGGAGTGCCTGGAGATGATCAACGACTACGCCCCGGAGCACTTGATGCTGAGCGTGAAGGATGCGGGGGAGTGGGCGCGGCGCGTCCGGAACGCGGGGTCGGTGTTCCTCGGCAATTACTCCCCGGAGAGCGCCGGCGATTACGTCTCCGGCACCAACCACACGCTGCCCACCGGCGGCCATGCCCGCGCGTACGGGGGCGTGGGGGTGGAGTCGTTTATGAAGATGATTAGTTTCCAGGAGATCAGCCCGCGAGGGTTGTCCGCCCTGGCGCCGGCGATCGAGGTGATGGCCGAACGCGAAGGACTGATGGCGCACCGGAATGCCGTGAGGGTGCGGGAGAAAGGAGGGGCGGCATGAAGACGGGTATCGAGGGGCTGATCCGGGAGAATATCCTGGCGCTGGAGCCGTATACTTGCGCGCGACAGGAGTTTAGCGGTACGGACGCGACGCTGCTGGACGCGAACGAGAGTCCGTACGACACGGGTTTTAATCGCTATCCCGATCCCTTTCAACGGGAGCTGAAGCGGGCGGTGGCGCGGGTGAAGGGGCTGGACGAAAGCCGCCTGGTGCTGGGTAACGGGAGCGACGAGCTGATTGATATGCTGGTGCGCGTGACGTGCGAGCCGGGGCGCGATAACATGATTGTCTTCTCGCCGAGCTACGCCATGTACGGGGTGTGCGGCCGCGTGAATGGCGTGGAGACAAGGGTGTTAGATCTTGACGAGGGTTTCGAGCCAAGGTGGGACGCGCTCCTCGACAACGCGGACGAGCACACGCGCCTGATCTTCCTCTGCTCGCCCAATAACCCGACGGGCAACCGCTGGTCACTGGAACGGACGCGGGAGCTGGCCGGCCGCTTCAACGGCTGGCTGGTGGTGGACGAGGCGTACATGGATTTTGCCGAGGAGGGGGCGTCGGCCGTCAGCCTGCTGGCGGATTGCCCGCGGGTGGTGGTGCTGCAAACGCTGTCGAAGGCGTGGGGGATGGCGGGGTTGCGCGTGGGAATTTGCATTGCCGATCCCGCGCTGGTGGCCTATTTGAATCGCGTGAAGCCGCCGTATAATATCGGCTCGCTCACGCAGCGCGCGGCCATCGAGGCGCTTGCCGACGAGGACACTTTTCATGCCCGCGTCCGCCAGATTGTGGGGGAGCGGGAGCGTTTGTTCCGCGCCTTTTCGCGGATGGCCATCTTCTCGGCCGTCTATCCCTCGGAGGCGAATTTTATCCTCGTGCAATGCGCTCACCACGAGTCCTTGCGGGGGTACCTGGCGGCAAACGGCATCATCATCCGCGGTCGCCACATCCCCCCCCTCCTCGCCGGCGGCCTGCGCGTGTCCGTGGGGACGCCGGGGGAGAACGACCGGCTGCTGACGTTGCTCGAACAATGGAAAAGGCCATGAAAAAGATTCTTTTTGTCGACCGCGACGGCACGATTGTTCGCGAGCCGGCCGGTGATATGCAAGTGGATAGCCTGGAGAAGTTGCACTTTCTGCCCGGCGTCATCGGGGCGTTGCGCGATATCGTCACGCGGACGGATTACCGCCTGGTGATGGTCAGCAACCAGGACGGGCTGGGCACCGAGGCGTTCCCCCTGGCGGCCTTCCTCGCCCCCCACCGGCTGATGCTGGAGACGCTGGCCGGCGAGGGGGTGGTGTTCGATGAAGTGCTGATCGACGACAGCTTCGCCGACAACCCGTCGCCGCGACGCAAGCCCGCCACGGGGATGGTGGAGCGATATATGAACGAGCTGCTGGACAGGGAGAACTCCTTCGTCATCGGCGACCGGCTCACGGATATGCAACTGGCTGCCAACATGGGCATCCGCGGGATTCTTCTCACCGGGGAGGCCGGCGGGGAGGTCGGCAGCGAGGATGTTATGCCCCTCCCCGTGGCGTTTCGCGCTGCCTCGTGGGAGGATATCCGCCAGCGCCTGGTCAATGGCGGCCGACGCGCCGAGGTCTCCCGATCGACCACCGAAACCAGCGTCCGCGTGGCCATCGACCTTGACGGCGAGGGTCGGTGCACCGTCCGCACGGGCATTGCCTTCTTCGACCACATGCTGCAGCAGATCGCCCGCCACGGGGGCATCGACCTGGACGCGAGCGTGAAGGGCGACCTCCGCGTGGACGAGCACCACACCATCGAGGATACCGCCCTGGCGCTGGGCGCGTGCTTCCGCCAGGCGCTGGGTGGCGGTCGGGGCATCGAGCGGTACGCCTTTGTCCTGCCGATGGACGAGGCGCGCGCCACCGTTGCCCTCGACCTCGGCGGGCGCGCCTGGCTGGAGTGGGATGTCAATCTCCAGCGGGAGTACGTGGGGGATTTTCCCACCGAGATGACGCGCCATTTCTTCGCTTCCTTTTGCCAGGAGGCGCGCTGCACGCTGCACGCGGAGGCGCGAGGGGAGAATACGCACCATGTCGTCGAGGCGCTGTTCAAGGCGTTTGCCCGCTGCCTCGGTGTGGCCACGCGGCGCGGCGGGACGTCCATCCCCTCCTCCAAAGGGGTGATCTGAACGGGGCGAATGATAAACCATATAATAAGGAGTACCATGAATGTCACGATTATTGAATACGGCGCCGGCAACCTCTTTTCGGTGCGGGCGGCGGTGGAGCGACTTGGCCATGTCGCGGCGCCGGGCAGCACTCCCGACGACCTCCGGGCGGCCGATCGGGTGATCTTCCCCGGCGTTGGGCAGGCACTGAGCGCCTCGGAGAAGCTGCGCGCCACCGGTTTGGCCGACGTCATCCCCGCGTTGCGCGTCCCCGTGCTGGGGATATGCCTGGGGATGCAACTGATGTGCGAACGGTCGGAGGAGGGCGACACGGAGGGGCTGGGCATCTTCCCCACCGCCGCCCAACGCTTCGGCGAGGGCTGCAAGGTGCCCCACGTGGGCTGGAACAGGATCAGCGGCGGCCGGTCGCCCCTCTTCGACGGCATAGACGACGGCGCCTGGTTCTACTTTGTCCACTCCTACTACCTGCCCGTCAACCCCCTGCAGCTGGCGGGATGCCACTACCAGCTGCCTTTTTGTGCCGCCATCGGTCGGGATAATTTCCTCGGCTGTCAATTTCACCCCGAAAAGTCGGGCGATGCCGGCGAGCGCCTTCTTCGTAACTTCCTCGCCTGGGATGGCCATGGGCGCGCGTGAGCTGGAGCGGGTGATCCCCGCCATCGACCTCGTCAACGGGCAGTGCGTCAGGCTCACGCGGGGCGATTACCGGCAGCCGACCTTCTACGACGGCTCCCCGCTGGAGATCGCCCTGCGCTACGAGGCTGTCGGCCTCCGTCGCCTCCACCTGGTGAACCTCGACGGGGCGCGCGACGGTTGCCTCTCGCGCCTCGACATCCTGGAGGAGATCGCCGCCCGCACCTCCCTCCGCGTGGACTACAGCGGCGGCATCCGCGATGATGACGACCCCCGACGGGTGCTCGACGCCGGGGCTACCTGGGCGTGCGTCGGCAGCGTGGCCTGCCTCGATACCGAGCGGGCGGCCGCCTGGCTGGAACGATACGGCGAGCGACTGCTGGTCAGCGCCGACACCCTCGACGGGGCGATCCGCGCACGAGGATGGCTGGAGGCTACCGCGCTGACAGTCTTCGACCTCGTGGAGGCGCACGCCGGCCGGCTCCATCACCTGACCTGCACGGACATCTCGCGCGACGGCACCCTCGCCGGCCCCAACTTCGCCCTCTATCGCCGCCTGCGCGAGCGGTTTCCCGCCCTCCGCGTCGTGGCCTCCGGGGGGGTGCGCCACCTCGCGGACGTCCGGCAATTGCTGGATGACGGCGCCGCCGGCGTGATTGTCGGCAAGGCGCTGCTGGAGGGGAGGATCAGCCTGGAGGAGTTGGTCGCGGACGACCTAAACCCGCGGCCATGTTAGCCCGCCGGATCATCCCCTGCCTGGATGTCAAGGAGGGACGCACCGTCAAGGGGGTCAATTTCGAGCACTTGCGGGATGCCGGCGACATCGCCGAACTCGCCGAACGATACTCGCGGGAGGGCGCCGACGAGCTGGTGTTCCTCGACATCACCGCCAGCCACGACCGCCGCGCTACCGCCCGCGACTGGGTGACTCGCGTGGCGGAGGTCACCCGCGTCCCCTTCACCGTTGGCGGCGGCATCACCTCCGCCCGCGACGTGGAGGAGCTGCTGCGTCGAGGCGCCGACAAGGTCTCCATCAACTCGGCCGCGCTGGACGATGCCTCCCTCGTCAACCGCCTGGCGCGCTCCTTTGGCAGCCAGTGCGTTGTGGTGGCCATCGACGCCCGCGTGGAGGGCGACGCCTGGCGCGTCTATCGCCAGGGCGGCCGCGTGGCCACCTCCCGCGAGCTGTTCGAGTGGGCAAGCGAGGTGACCGACCGCGGCGCCGGCGAGATTCTCTTCACCTCGATGGATCACGACGGCACCCGCCGCGGCTTCGCCCTCGAGGCCATTGCCCGCCTCGCCACCACCTTGCCCGTGCCGGTCATCGCCTCCGGGGGCGCCGGCGCCGTCGAGCACTTCAGAGACGTTTTCGTCGACGGGAAGGCCGATGCCGCCCTCGCCGCCGGCATCTTTCACTTCGGGCAAATCACCATTCCCGCGCTCAAGGCGTACCTCGCCCGCGAGCACGTTACAGTCAGATTATAAACTATCAACATGGAAAATCTCAATTACAATGCCGATGGACTCGTCCCGGCCATCGTGCAGGACAACGACACCCGCGTGGTGCTGATGCAAGGGTACATGAACGCCGAGGCGCTGCAACGCACGCGCGAAAGCGGCCTCGTTTGTTTCTATAGCCGGTCGCGGCGATGCCTGTGGACGAAGGGGGAGACCAGCGGCAATTTCCTGCGCGTGAAGGCGATCCTCGCCGATTGCGACCGGGATTCGCTCCTCGTCAAAGCTACCCCCGACGGCGCCACCTGTCACACCGGCCAGGACACCTGCTGGGGCGAGCGCAACCTCCGCGCCGACGATTTCCTCGGCTACCTCCAGGCGTACCTCCGTCGCCGCCTCGAGGCGTCGCCCGACGAGTCGTACACCGCCCGCCTCGCCCTTGCCGGCGTCAACAAGGTGGCGCAGAAGGTGGGGGAGGAGGCCGTCGAGCTGGTGATCGAGGCCATGCGCGACGACGACGCGCTGCTCCTGGAGGAGGCCGCCGACCTGATGTACCACTACCTCGTCCTGCTCCTGGTCAAAGGGCGCACCCTGGAGGAGGTCATCGACGTGCTGCGCCGCCGCCACGGGAAGGGGTGAAGGCACCGCGGCGGCTCACGGCTCTATCCTGAACTTGACGCTCACCGCCGCCTCCAGCTTGATCTTCCGGAATTCGATGTTCGCGAACAGCTTGCTACTCCCCGACTGGGCGCCCGTCAGCATCGCCCGCGTTTGAACCCCGAAAGTCTGCCCGCCGAGCGCCGGCACGACGACCTCCACCACGTGCACGGCCTCCCTCACGCGCGTGCCCAGCGCCCCGGCCATCACCTCGGCATTCTCCCTGGCCTCCAGCACGGCGCGTCGCCGCAGATCCAGCAGCACGCCCCTCGCCCCGGAAAACTCCACGCGCTCCAGGGAGACGTTAGAAATGCCCTCCTCCTCAAGCTCGACGATCACCCGCGCGGCCATCACGGCGTCGTGCACGAGGAGGCTGTAATTCTTCGCCTTCAGCACCTCCTGCGATTTCAGCACGAACTTCTTGAAATTGCTGGAGAGGTCGCCCACCTCCAGCTGTTTTTCCGCGTCGATCCCCAGCGCTTCCAGCCGCGCCACCATCCGTTGCTCCAGATCCTCGACGGACATCTTCCCGCGCGTATCCTTCTCCGCCAGGGTGATAGAGATGTACACCCTGTCCGGCGTCACCATCGAATCCACCCGCGCGGAGGTCTCCAGGTAGGGCATGTCGATAAAATTCTTCTCCTGCGCCACGCCCGCGCCGGCGGCCAGCAGCCCTGCAATCATCAAAACAAAAGTTTTCATATAGTACTCTTTTAAATTATTAAAAGCGGTCGGCACCAGCCGACGCCGGCAAAGATAAGAAGCCCCGGTAATAAACCCCACCGCGGGCGGGATTTCTTTGAAAAAACGCGAGGGCAACCCGCCGAGGCCTGTCGTGGTTTTAGGCCTTTCCGTGTTTTTCAAAAACACGTTCGTTTTGCCCGTTTTTACCTTCGAGATGGCCGAAAACACGTTTGTGTTTTTCAAAAACACGTTCGTTTTGCCCGTTTTTACCTTCGAAATGGTCGCTGGCACGGTCGTGTTGGGAAAAAACACGTCTGTGATTATGAAAAACACGTCTGTGATTATTAAAAACACGTCTGTGATTTTTATAAACACGTCTGTGATTTTCATAAACACGTCTGTGATTTTTATAAACACATCTGTGATTTTTATAAACACGTCTGTGATTTTCATAAACACGTCTGTGATTTTCATAAACACAGACGTGTTTTTCATAAACACAGACGTGATTTTTTCCAAAAAACCCGTGTTTGGCGCCATTTCAGGGGTGAAAAGCGCCAACACGCGCGTCGCGACACGCCCGGCGCCAGCGCGTGACGAAGACGCACCGGTGGGGTGAATGTCGCGACCGGTAAGGGTTTTCGATACTCCGGTGGCGATCTTCGTTACCCCTGTTTTCCCTGTTTTTACCCCGAAAACGTTCCGCCCTACAGCTGTAACGCTCCGCCCTACAGCTGTCGCGCCAGGCGTGTCAGCGGGAGGGCGCGACGCTACAG
>JAIRXZ010000002.1 GCA_031267995.1 Odoribacteraceae bacterium
AAGCGGGGCGGGCGCGATCACGGGCAGGTGCGCGAGGCGGCGCGCGAGGAGATTGCCCTGCGCCGCTTCCTGAAGGAGAAGGGCGCCAAGGCGTTTACCACGAATTTCGACGCCCTGCATGGGCTGAACCAGCTGCCGGGGCTGGCTTGCCAGCGGCTGATGGCGGAGGGCTACGGCTTTGGCGCCGAGGGGGACTGGAAAACGGCGGCGTTGCTGCGCACGCTGTGGGTGATGGCGGAGGGGTTGCCCGGAGGCACCTCGTTCATGGAGGATTACACGTACCATTTCAAGGGGGAGGCGAGCGCCATCTTGCAGTCGCACATGCTGGAGGTGTCGCCGGAGATTACCGTCGACCGGCCGCGGCTGGAGGTGCACCCGCTGGGGATTGGCGGTAAGGCCGACCCGGCGCGGCTCGTCTTCACGGCGCACCCGGGGGCGGGGATCGCGGCGACGATCGTCGACATGGGCAATCGATTCCGCATGATCGTGAATAACGTGGACGTGATCGAACCTGAATCCGCCCTGCCGAAGTTGCCGGTGGCCAGGGCGCTGTGGATACCGAGGCCGAATCTCGAGATCGGCGCCGCGGCCTGGATACTGGCCGGGGGGACGCACCACACCGCGTTCACGTATGCCCTGACGAACGAGTTTTTCGAGGATTACGCGGAGATGACGGGCATCGAACTGCTGACGATCGACGAGCACACGACGGTCAACGGGTTCAAGTTCGAGATGAAGGTGAACGAAATCTATTACCGGTGAAACGCTACGCGATAGGTCTGGATTACGGCACGGATTCTTGCCGCGCCGTGCTGGTGGATACCGCCTCGGGCGAGGAGTTGGCCTCCTCCGTGCAGTTTTACCCGCGGTGGGCGGAGGGCAGGTATTGCGATCCCTCCCGCAATCGCTACCGGCAGCATCCCCTGGATTACGTCGACACGCTGGAGGCTGCCGTCAAGGAGACGCTTGCCAAGGCGCCCGCCGGGGCTGCCGAACGCGTGGTGGGGATGGCTATCGATACCACGGGAAGTACCCCCGCGCTGACGGACGAACGGGGCTTCCCCCTGGCGCTGCTCCCCGGTTTGGAGGAGAACCCGAACGCCATGTTCGTGCTGTGGAAGGATCACACGGCCGTCACCGAGGCGGCCGAGATTAACGCCCTGGCCAGGACGTGGGAACGGGATTATACCGCTTACGAGGGGGGCATCTACTCCTCCGAGTGGGTGTGGGCGAAGATGTTGCACGTGCTGCGCGCCGACGAGCAGGTGCGACGCGCCGCCTACTCGTGGGTGGAACATTGCGACTGGATTCCCGCCTTGTTGTCGGGAGATACCCGCCCCGGGAGCCTCCGCAGGAGCCGCTGCGCCGCCGGTCACAAGGCGATGTGGCATGCCGATTGGGGCGGTTTGCCCCCGGAGGCGTTCTTCGCCCGGCTGGATCCGCTGCTGGCCGGTTTCCGCGGCCGGTTGTTCACGGAGACATTTCCCGCCGATCAGCCCGCCGGCCGCCTCTCGCCGGAGTGGGCTGCGCGGCTGGGGTTGTCGACGGGGGTGACGGTGGCCGTGGGGGCGTTCGATTGTCACATGGGCGCGGTGGGGGCGCAGGTGGAGCCGGGGGCGTTCGTGCGGGTGATCGGTACCTCTACCTGCGACATCATGGTGGCGCCGCGCGAGGAGATCGGCAACCGGCTGATCCCCGGCATTTGCGGGCAAGTGGACGGGTCGGTGATCCCCGGCATGATCGGGCTGGAGGCGGGACAGTCCGGCTTTGGCGACATCTATGCCTGGTTCAAGCGGGTGCTGGAGTGGCCGTTGCGTCACCTCGTTGCCGGGGGCGACGCGGAGGAGGCGATCCACCGGCTGATCCCCGCCCTCTCCGCCGAGGCTGCCAAGGTGTCGCCGACGGAGAGCGGCGTGGTGGCCACGGACTGGATGAACGGTCGGCGCACGCCCGATGCCAACCAATTGCTGACGGGCACCATCGCCGGCTTGACGCTGGGGAGTACCGCCCCGGCCATCTTCCGCGCGCTGGTGGAGGCCACGGCCTTTGGCTCGCGCGCCATCGTGGAGCGGTTCACGGAGAACGGGATAGAGATCAAGGAGGTGATCGGCATCGGGGGCATCGCCCGCAAATCCCCGTTCGTGATGCAGACGCTGGCGGACGTCCTGGGGATGCCCATCAAGGTGTTGAAGTCCGATCAGGCTTGCGCCCTGGGCGCCTCCATGTTCGCTGCCACGGCCGCGGGGGTGTACGCCTCCGTCCTCGACGCGCAACGGGCGATGAGTCCCGGTTTCGAGCGCGTCTATCATCCCGACGCGGCGCTCCGCGAGGTCTATGACAAACTCTACCTGAAATATCGCGACATCGGAAACGTTTTACACTAATTCTCAAATCAAACATCATGGAACTGTATGACTGGATTGTTATCGGGGTGTTTGCTGCCATGCTGGTGGCCATCCTCGTGTGGGTTTTTAAACAGAAACAGACAAGCTCCGGCGACTATTTCCTCGCCGGGCGGGACGCCACGTGGTTGGCCATCGGCGCCTCTATCTTTGCCTCCAACATCGGGTCGGAGCACCTGATCGGGCTGGCCGGCGCCGGCGCTTCGAGCGGCATGGCGATGGCGCACTGGGAAATTCAGGGGTGGATGATCCTCATCCTCGGCTGGGTGTTCGTCCCCTTTTACTCCCGCAGCATGGTCTACACCATGCCGGAGTTCCTGGAGCGGCGCTATAACTCGCAATCGAGGACGATTCTTTCGTTCATCTCGTTGATCAGTTACGTGCTCACCAAGGTGGCCGTCACGGTGTACGCCGGGGGACTTGTTTTCCAGCAAGTGTTTGGCATCGAGGAGCTGTGGGGCGTCGATTTCTTCTGGATAGCGGCCATCGGCCTGGTGGTGATCACCGCGCTCTACACGGTCATCGGCGGCATGAAGTCGGTGCTTTACACCTCCATATTGCAGACGCCCATCCTGCTGCTGGGATCGCTGGTGATCCTGGTACTTGGCCTGCGCGAGCTGGGCGGTTGGGAGGAGATGATGCGCCTCTGCGGCCTAAACACCGTCAACGAGCACGGCGACACGATGGTGAACCTCATCCGCAGCAATGCCGATCCCGATTTCCCGTGGCTCGGCGCCTTGGTGGGATCGGCCATCATCGGTTTCTGGTACTGGTGTACGGATCAGTACATTGTCCAGCGGGTGCTGTCGGGGAAGGACGAGCGGCAGGCGCGGCGGGGTTCCATTTTCGGGGCTTACCTCAAGCTATTGCCCGTGTTTCTGTTCCTCATCCCCGGCATGATTGCCTTCGCCTTGCACCAGAAGACCGGCGACTTCCTGCCGATGCTGACGGAGGGCGGGGTCAATGCCGATTCCGCGTTTCCCGTGCTGGTGGCCAAGCTGCTGCCTGCCGGCGTCAAGGGGTTGGTGGTATGCGGCATTTTGGCGGCGCTGATGAGTTCGCTGGCCTCGCTGTTTAACTCCTCGGCCATGCTCTTTACCATCGACTTCTACAAACGCTTCAAGCCGAAGACCCCGGAAAAGCGCCTTGTCCTCGTCGGGCAGATCGCCACCGTCGTCATCGTCGTCCTGGGCATCCTCTGGATCCCCATCATGCGCAGCGTCGGCAACGTCCTTTACGAATACCTGCAGGACGTGCAGTCGGTACTCGCCCCCGGCATCGCCGCGGCCTTCCTGCTGGGCGTTTGCTGGAAGCGCGCCACGGCCGCCGGCGGCATGTGGGGACTCATTTCCGGCATGGTCATCGGCCTCACGCGCCTCGCCGCCAAAGTCTTTTACAGCACCGCCGGGGCGACGGGGGATTCGCTGTTCAAGTACCTGTTTTACGACCTCAACTGGTTGTTCTTCTGCGGGTGGATGTTCCTTTTCTGTTTGCTGGTGGTGGTCGTGGTGAGCTATCTCACGCGCAAACCCTCGCTGGAAAGCATCCAGGGACTGGTCTTCGGCACCGCCACGCCGCAACAGCGGGCGGCCTCTCGCTCCAGCTGGAACGGTTGGGACGTCTTCCACACCGCCTTCATCCTCGGCATCACGATCGCGTTCTACATCTACTTCTGGTAACGCGGCGCGAGGCTCGTCATGAAAAAAATATCAACCCTCCTCCTCATCGGCGCGTGTTTGGCCTTCGCGGCCAGCGGTCAACCGCACTTCGCGCGCTGGGCGCCAACGCCGCCGATGGGATGGAACAGCTGGGACTGCTACGGCCCCACCGTGGAGGAACACGAGGTGAAGGCCAACGCCGATTACATGGCCGCGCACCTGAAAAAATTCGGCTGGGAGTACATCGTGGTGGACATCCGCTGGTACGTCGAGAACGACAAGGCCGGCGGCTACAACCAGCAAGACCCCCGCTACGTGCTGGACGCCAACGGTCGGTACACCCCCGCCCTCAACCGTTTCCCCTCCGCCGCCGGCGGCAAGGGATTCAAGCCGCTGGCCGACTACGTCCACGCCCTGGGATTGAAATTCGGCATCCACGTCATGCGCGGCGTGCCGCGGGAGGCCGTCGACAGGAAGCTCCCCGTGAAGGGCGCGGGCATCGCGGCCGACCGCGTCTTCTCCCCGGAAGGCCTCTGCCCCTGGCTCCGCGACAACTTCACCATCACCGACACCCCCGGCGGGCAGGCCTACTACGACTCCCTCCTGGAGCTATACGCCTCCTGGGGCGTTGATTTCCTGAAGGTCGACGACATCGCCCGCCCCTACCACCGCCGCGAAATCGAGATGATCCGCGCCGCCATCGACAAATGCGGTCGCCCCATCGTCCTCAGCCTCTCGCCCGGCGCGACGCCCCTCGACATGGCCGCCCACGTCGCCGCCAACGCCAACATGTGGCGCGTGGTGGACGACCTCTGGGACATCTGGGAGGAGGTCGCCCGACTGCTGCAAACCGCCTGCGACTGGCTGCCGAGCGTCGCCCCCACGTGGCCGGATTGCGACATGATCCCCCTCGGCCGCCTCTCCATCCGCGGCGAGCGGGGTGACGATCGCCCCTCCCGCCTCACCCCCACCGAGCAACGGACGCTGATGACCCTCTTCACCATCGTCCGCTCGCCCTTGATGTTTGGCGGCGACCTCCCCAGTCTCGACCCCTTCACCCGCTCCCTCCTCACCAACGAGGCCATCCTCCGCGTGCACCGCGAGGGACGGGAGCCGCGCCTCATCGCCCGCGACGAAAACAGCGTCATCATCACCTCCCGCCGCCACCAATCCCAGGAGCGATACATCGCCCTCTTCAACCTCGCGGACGAAGAAACCACCCTCGTCGCCCCCCTCGCCGACGCCGGCATCACCGCCGAAAGCGAGTGCCGCGACCTCTGGACGGGGCGCGTCACCAGCGTCGCCGGAACCCTCCCCGTCCGCCTCGCCCCGCGCGCCGCCGCCCTCTACGCCATCACCCCCGCGACCATAAACCA
The DNA here is from genome assembly GCA_031267995.1 of Odoribacteraceae bacterium. Taxonomy (GTDB): domain Bacteria; phylum Bacteroidota; class Bacteroidia; order Bacteroidales; family Marinifilaceae; genus JAIRKS01. The sequence continues at coordinate 5,437 of JAIRXZ010000002.1, forward strand.
ATAAAACACGATAATCATGAAAACAACAACACTACTCCTCATCACCCTCCTCGCCGCCACCGTCGCGCGGGCACAGGATCGCCTCGTCATCCAGGCCGACCAGGGCGACGTCACCATCAGCAAGCACATCTACGGCCACTTCTCCGAGCACCTCGGCCACTGCATCTACGGCGGCTACTGGGTGGGCGAGGATTCCCCCATCCCCAACACCCGCGGCATCCGAAACGACGTGGTACAAGCCCTCAAGGCCATCAGCGTCCCCAACCTCCGCTGGCCGGGCGGCTGCTTCGCCGACGAATACCACTGGATGGACGGCATCGGCGACCGCGCGTCGCGTCCCAAGATGGTCAACACCCACTGGGGAGGCGTCGTCGAGGACAACAGCTTCGGCACCCACGAGTTCCTCGACCTCTGCGAGCAAATCGGCTGCGAGCCGTACATCTGCGGCAACGTCGGCAGCGGCAGCGTCGAGGAGATGTCCAAGTGGGTCGAGTACATCACCTTCGATGGCGAAAGCCCGATGGCCAACCTTCGCCGCGCCAACGGTCGCGAAAAACCCTGGAAGGTGCGCTTCTGGGGCGTCGGCAACGAAAACTGGGGCTGCGGCGGGGAGATGAGCGCCGATTTCTACGCCGACCAGTATCGCCGCTACGCCGTCTACTGCCGCAACTACGGCGACAATCGCCTCTACAAAATCGCCGGCGGCCCCAACAGCGCCGACTACAACTGGACGGAGACCCTCATGCGCGAAGCCGGCGGGAGGATGCAAGGCCTCTCACTCCACTACTACACCGTCCCCAAAACGTGGGGCGACAAGGGATCGGCCACCCGCTTCGACGAGGCCGAGTACTTCACCACCATGGAAAGAACATGGGTGATGGAGGAGCTAATCACCCGACACTCAACCATCATGGATCGCCACGACCCCCGCAAGCGCGTTGCCCTCGTACCCGACGAGTGGGGCGCCTGGTACAACGTGGAACCGGGCACCAACCCGGGCTTCCTCTTCCAGCAAAACACCCTTCGCGATGCCCTCCTCGCCGGCGTTAACCTCAACATCTTCAACAATCACGCCGATCGCGTGCGGATGGCCAACATCGCCCAAACCATCAACGTCCTCCAGTCCGTCATCTTCACCGAGGGCGAAAAAATGATGCTCACCCCCACCTACTGGGTCTACCGCCTCTACAAGGTGCACCACGACGCCACGCTGCTCCCCGTCGCCCTCACCGCCGCCCCCTACCGCCTGGACGGACGGGAGATAGCCGCCGTCAGCGTCTCCGCCTCCAGGGACGCCGCCGGGAAGGTGCACCTCTCCCTCGTCAACCTCGACCCCAAAAACGCGCGGGTGATCGAAACGGAGCTCCGGGGGATCAACGCCAAGAAGGTCACCGGGGAAACCCTCACGGCCGCTAACCTCACGGATCACAACACCTTCACCAGCCCCGACGTCGTCGCGGCGAAGCCCTTCAACGGCGCCCGCCTGAACAAGGGCGCGCTCTCCATCACCTTGCCCCCGAAGTCGATAGTCGTCCTCGAGATAGAGTAACCTCGCCCCGCGCGGGGACGGGACGAATCCTGTCGCCCGCGCGGGGAGGGCTACGAGATAGGAGACTCGCGACACGCGAAAATCTCGCCATCACGCGTGGGATGCTCCCGCTTACACGAGAGATACTCCCGATCTCACGCGAGATACTCCCGATCTCACGCGAGATGAACTCCATATGGAGTGAGATGAACTCCATATGGAATGAGATGAACTCCATATGGAGTGAGATGAACTTCATATGGAATGAGATGAACTCCATATGGAGTGAGATGAAAGTCATATGGAGTGAGATGAAGTTCATATGGAGTGAGATGAACTCCATATGGAGTGAGATGAACTCCATATGGAGTGAGATGAACTTCATATGGAGTGAGATGAACTTCATATGGAGTGAGATGAACTTCATATGGAGTGAGAT
>JAIRXZ010000021.1 GCA_031267995.1 Odoribacteraceae bacterium
TTGTAGCCCGTGCCATCACCGGAAAGGTTTCCCTTTCGTCGGCACGGACTGCAAGTCCGCGCCAGCGCCGGGGGGGGGGGCGCCCTTGATGACGAGTACATGTCCATCAATATTAGAGGGGTGCACACGCGGGGAAGGGCGCACACGGAGGTGCGCCCCTACGGGTTCGTCGGAGAATGCTGTAGGGGCGAATAATCATTCGCCCACACCGGGATTGTTTGCCCGGTGTTATGAGGGCGAATAAGTATTCGCCCCTACAGCGTGACGTCGGAAACATGGCAAGGGCGAACGCGAGGGGCGCCCCTACAATTTATCGGAAAATGTTGTAGGGGCGACCCTTGCGGTCGCCCGCGATGACGCGTACATGTCCATCAAGATTAGAGGGGTGCATACGCGGGAAAGGGCGCACGCAAGGTGCGCCCCTACAGCATTTATTATTGTTGTGGTATGCGTAGGGGCGCCACTACGTTTACCGTGAAACGTGGCGGTAGCCAACAGCCGTGGGATCTTTTTCGCGAGAATCTTCCCCTCGTTCAGCACCATTGCGCGGTAGCGTAATTTTTTGTAACATTGACCCCGTTATTCGTTCACCAAAAAACAACAAACATGGAACATAAGAGATGCATCGGAGAAAATCCGAAAATAGGAATTCGTCCGGCGATAGACGGTCGTCAGGGCGGAGTCCGGGAATCGTTAGAAGACCAGACAATGAACATGGCGCGTCGCGTCGCCGCCCTCCTGCACGGGGAATTAAAACACCCTGACGGCACCCCCGTGGAATGTGTCATCGCCGACGGCACCATCGGTCGCGTACCCGAAGCGGCCGCCTGCGCGGAAAAATTCCGGCGCGAGGGCGTGGGCGTCGTCATCTCCGTCACCCCCTGCTGGTGCTACGGCAGCGAGACCATCCACTACGACGGCTCTGTCCCCCAGGCCATCTGGGGCTTCAACGGCACGGAACGCCCCGGCGCCGTCTACCTGGCAGCCGCCCTCGCCGGCCACACCCAAAAAGGCATGCCCGCCTTCGGCATCTACGGCAGGGACGTCCAGGACGCCTCCGACGCCACCATCCCCGCGGACGCGCGCGAAAAACTACTCCGTTTCGCCCGTGCCGGCCTCGCCGTGGCCACCCTTCGCGGCAAGAGCTACCTCTCCATCGGCTCCGTCTCCATGGGCATTGCCGGCAGCATCGTCGACGCCGACTTCTTTCAAACCTACCTGGGAATGAGGAACGAATACGTGGACAGCGCCGAAATCACCCGTCGCGTCAACGAGGAAATCTACGACCACGAGGAATACGCCAAAGCCCTGGCATGGACAGAAAAACACTGCAAGCCCCGCGAAGGCGCCGACTTCAACGCCCCCGCCAAGCAAAAAACGCGGCAAGGCCTGGACGCCGACTGGTCATTCGTCGTCAAGATGTACCTCATCTTCCGCGACCTGATGTGTGGCAACCCCCGCCTGCGCGAGATGGGCTTCAAGGAAGAAGCCCTGGGGCACAACGCCATCGCCGCCGGCTTCCAGGGGCAGCGCCAATGGACTGACCACTTCCCCAACGGCGACTTCGCCGAGGCGCTGTTAAACAGCTCCTTCGACTGGAACGGCACCCGCGAACCCTTCGTCCTCGCCACCGAAAACGACGCCCTCAACGGCATGGCGATGCTCTTCGGCAAGCTGCTCACCAACACGGCGCAGATCTTCGCCGACGTCCGCACCTACTGGAGTCCGGAAGCCGTCACCCGCGTCACCGGCAAGAAACTATCGGGCGCCGCCGCCGCCGGCATCATCCACCTCATCAACTCCGGCTCGGCCTCCATCGACGGCACCGGCCGGCAGCGGCGCGACGGCAACCCGGCCATGAAACCCTTCTGGGAAATCACCGACGACGAGGCCAACCGTTGCCTGGAAGCCGTCACCTGGTTCCCCGCCAACAGGGACTACTTCCGCGGCGGCGGTTTCTCCTCCAACTTCCTCTCCGAGGGCGGCATGCCCGTCACGATGGCTCGCCTGAACCTCGTGAAAGGCCTCGGCCCGGTACTCCAAATCGCCGAGGGTCAAACGGTAACGATCGACCCGGAGGTACACGCCATCCTTAACGAGCGCACGGACAAAACCTGGCCAACCACCTGGTTTGCACCTCGTCTCACCGGCGTCGGCCCCTTCAAGGACGTCTACTCCGTGATGAACAACTGGGGCGCCAACCACGGGGCTATCAGTTACGGTCACATCGGCGCCGACCTCATCACGTTGGCCTCCATGCTGCGCGTCCCCGTGTGCATGCACAACGTGGATGCCTCCTTGCTTTTCCGCCCCAGCGCCTGGAACGCCTTCGGGATGGATCCGGAGGGCGCGGATTACAGGGCCTGCAAGAATTACGGCGGCCTTTACAAGTAGCAGCGCGACAGGTTCTACCTTCCTCCCGATCATCCCCCGCCCCTTCCCCGGGCGGGGGATTTTATTTGTGTCACGAATTGACAAGCCTCCGATGATGACAATGATGCTGTAGGGGCGAATAATTATTCGCCCTCACCGCCTGTAAAGCAAACATGTCACAGGCGCACACGCGGGGAAGGGCGAATAATTATTCGCCCCTACAGCATTCCAATGGCTTCGACAAGCTCAGCCACCGCGGCTACTACGGTGGCTGAGCCTGTCGAAATCGTACCGGTGGCTGAGCCTGTCGAAGCCACAATCATGACCCCGGTGCTGGCGCGGACTTGCAGTCCGTGTCAACGAAAGAGCATCTTTTCCGGTGGAGGCACGGGCTACAAGCCCGCGCCAGCGAAAGACATTTTCCGGCAAATCCGTAGGGGCGCACCTCCGTGTGCGCCCTTTCCCCCGCACGTGCATCCCAACGATAACACCGGTAACACACGTCGAGGGCGCACACGCAGGTGCGCCCCTACATTCATCGTCATGCTGTAGGGGTGCGCCTCGCGTGCGCCCTTTTTCACGTGTACACCCGCAACGTGTTTCCCATTTCGTTGACACGGACTGCAAGTCCGCCCCAGCACCGGTATCATGATTGTTGGCTTTTGTTGTTTGGGCTTCGACAGGCTCAGCCACCGTAGTAGTCGCGGTGGCTGAGCTTGTCGAAGCCACGGTTATTGGAGTATGCTGTAGGGGCGCACCTCCGTGTGCGCCCTCGACGTGTTTTCCCTTTCGCTGGCGCGGGCTTATAGCCCGTGCCACCATCGAAAAAGTTGTTCTTTCGCCGGCGCGGGCAGTTATTCGGCAGGCGGCGGGGTGATGTCGTAGAAGAAAAGCAGTGGGTTGTCGCCGAGGGATATCTCTGTTAATAGTTGCCAATTGTCCGCTCCCAGCACGTTTTTCCATTGTTCGATATACGCTTCGGGCATGTTGTGAACCAGGGTGTGGAGATTTTCGCTGTTGAAGGTGCCCGCGAGGAGGTTGCCGCGAGAGGCGCGCGGAGGGGGCAAAAATTGGATGTTCTGGAAAGTTTCTCCGGTGAGCTTGTCATAAAACAGGCATAGTTCTATACTCCCGAAGCCGAAGTTGAAAGACAAAAGCCTTTCCGTTTCCAGGACATTCCTGATGCGGTGGCAATACGATGATTTTAATAAGGCGGTGGCGTGCTCGTTTTTGTCGAGCATGTCGAAGAAAAATTCCGGTAGGCGTTGCTTCCCGAAGTCTATCGCGTAGCCACCCGTGATGCCCGCCGGGGAGAGGGTGAAGATGGTGTCGCACAACGCGGGCGTGTAGAAAAGTCCGTTCATGGCCTTGTAAAAGGCGATGTGGTGGTTGTTGGCATAGTAGTAATCTCTCTTTAGCGGTTTGTAGTTGAAGTACGCTTGCCCGGAGGAGTCCACGAGCCGGAGGTGAAACGGGTTCCGGTTGCCGGCCCGTTTCGTGTAGTCCAGGGCATGGCGGGAGGAGTCGAGCGGGTGGCAGGCGAATAGCCAGTTGTTTTCGAACGCGTGGGTGCGGAGGTGGTGGCCGTCCTGGTCGTAGTGGTGGATTTCGCGCATGTTGCCGTCGTAGATGGCGATTTCCTCGTCCCGCTCGTTGATGAAGAAGTCGTTGATGGTGTAGTATTCTCCCGGCCCCCGGCCTTTTTTCCCGATGTTTAGCAGGAATTTCCCGTGGCGGTCGAATACGAGTAGGGCTTCTAACCTGTCGTTTTCCAGGATGTATACGCGGTCGTCCGTGATTTCCATTTTTTTGATGTTTCCCAGGAGGCTTTCCGGGGTTGTTTCCAGGTGGATGACGCGGATGTTTTTGATGTACGAGGGGGGAGGGTGGTGTTGTTATGGACGTCAACGCGGATGTCCGTGCAGGGGATGTTCCCCTGGTATCCAGTGGTGTTCGTGCCGGGGGACGCGCACGCGGAGAGGATCAGGAGGAGTGAGGCGACGAGCAGTTGCCCGCGTGCGGTGGCGGCGGGCCGAGAAGGTTGTTTTTTCATGTTTGTTTGGTTTGGTTTAGTTTTGTGGTGGGTGGTGAGGAAGGGGGAGTGTGGGGGAGGTCAGATCTTCCCCAGTCTTTTGAGTTCCCAGAAGCATCTGGCCGTGGCTTGTATGTCGGCGGCGGCGTTGTGTGCTTCTTCGAAGTTGGTGTTGAAGAGTTTGTAGTGTAGTTCGGAGAGTTTCGGCCACTTGTAGCCGTAGCGTCCGTCGATGGCGCAGAAGTCGACGGTGGAGAGCATGGTGCAGATTTTGGACTTGCCGGCGAGGTTGTCGGGCATGGCGTTGCGGAGGAGTTCGGCGCCGATGATTTTTTCGTCGAAGGCGATGTTGTGGGCGACGAGGTAGGTGGCGTCGTCGATGAGGCGGGCAAAGCGCTGGAGGACGGGGAGAAGGGGTTTGCCCTCGCTGATGGCTCTTTCGGTGGTGATGCCGTGGATGTTGGCGGAGTCCGCGGGGATGGTGAAACCGTCGGGGCGAATGATAACGTCGCCGGCGGAGATTTGGTTGCCGTCGTGGTCGTGGAGGATGTAGGCGAGTTGGACGAGGCGCGGCCAGTTGTCGAGGTCGGTGATGGGGGCTTTCCAGTCGCGGGGTATTCCTGTTGTTTCCGTGTCGAAGAATAGGTACATGTCTTTTCGGTTTTAGCGGGGTTATTTCATGGTTTGGAGTACGCGGAAGTGGGTGCCGCGGTTGCCGGCGGTGACGCGCAGCGAGCGGGTGATGGAGGGTGCGTCGGGGGATAGACACCTGAGCATGATGTTGTTTTCGCCGGCGGCGACGGGGACGCGGGTGTAGGAGATGGAGTGGGGGAGGGTTTGCCAGTTGCGGGTGTCGGCCATTTCGGTGGCGCTGTTGACGATGCCGGCGATGAGGCCGAGCCATTCGTTTTGCTGGCGGGCGGCGTGCTCGATTCCTTTTTTGACGGCGAGGCGGAGGAGGGTGTTGGCAAATTCGCGGAGCATGCGGTCGTGGAGGGTTTTGATGGCGATGTCGTTGATGTTTTCGACGAGTTCGAGGGGCTGGTCGACGCTGTTGGTGGTGAGGATGGCGCGCAGGTAGCGGGGCGGGCGCGAGGCGTAGCGGGGGAAGGCGACGGAGAGTATGCTGGCGTTGGCGATGTTGGTGCCGGCGCCGAGGGGGAAGGGGAAGACGAGTCCCTGTTCCTCGTCGCTGAAGGTGACGATGCCGCCGCGGGTGGTGGCGACGAAGCGGAAGACGGCTTGTTCCTTGACGGGTCCCAGGCCGTTGAGCCAGAGGACGACGAGGTCGGCGGCGGGGGGTGCGGGGGTGTAGGTGAAGCCGAAGGCGCGTTCGTAGGCGGCGAGTTCGGCGGTGAAGCCGTTGCGGTGGGCGGAGCGGAGGAGGTCTTTTTTGAGTTGCTCCGGGGGGAGGATGCCGAACATGGCGGCGTAGTCCGAGTTGTAGATGTCGTAGGCGTTGCGGTAGGCGATGAAGGCGTTGTTGTCGTCGCCGGAGGCGTCGTATATCAGTCCCATGAGGAGGTGGGCGAAGGCGTCCCGCTGGTAGCGCTTCGCGTGGTCGGGGTATTTGTCGTTGAGTTGTTCGAGTTTGAGGTTGATTTTGCGCGCTTCCACGAGCGCTCCTTCCCTGTCGTTTTCCTTGAGGTAGTTCATGGATTTGTAGAAGTTGATCATGATCAGCTCGATGTCTTCGGGTTGGTAGGGGCGGGCTTCCGGGTTGGTGACGAGGGCGGCGGCGGCCGAGGCGATTCCCCGCCGTTGGTTTTCGGCGAGTATTTCGGCTTTTTCGAGGGCGGCATTGCTGCCGGGAGAGTCTCCCAGCATGAACTTGACGTATCCCGCGTTCATGTGGTAGAGGATTTCGTTTTTCTTTCTTGCCTGGCTTTTGCTTTTGGCGAGTTGCCGGTTGGCCTCCTCGTAGTTTTCGGCGCGGACGGCGTCGTGGAAGGCGATGGTGCGTTGGTGCCAGGTGGCGCAGCCGGTGGCGAGGGCGAGGAGAAGGCACGAGGCGACGAGCCGCGCACCTCCCCGCGGGGTGATGCGGGGTGGCGCGGCGCGATGCTGGCCGGGGTGGGAGTCGTGGGGTTGCCGGCTCACGGCTCGTTAGTTTTTGATGGTTTTTTTGATTTTCTTGTCACCGATCCACGTGATTTCGTTGGTTTCGATGTTGGTAAGCTGGAGGTCTACCTGGTAGAGGATGGCTTTGTCGCGGCGATAAGCGTCGATGATGCTGTTGATGGTTCCCTGGAGAATGTAGTCGGCGCCGAGTTCGCGTCCCCATTTTTTCATGGTTTCAGGGGAGGCGAAGTCCTGTTGTTCGGCGCGTTCCCTGCGCAGCTCGTTGCGTTTTTCCCCGGCGACGACGAGGCGAATGTTCCCGTCCCGGACGATGGCCTTTTCGATGTCGCTGATGAAGGTGGCGGAGTTGATGTGTTCGTGACTTTTGTTTTCTACCAGGCCGACGACGATGACGGGACGCTTGCCGGGCGATACCCTCGCGTGTTCCGAAATCCAGCGGCCGGTAAACATATCGCCGATCATTTCGTCGGCAACGAGCCTGGAGTCTACGTCGTTCCATCTCCCGCTGAGGTCAATGACCGTGTCGGGATTCACGCGCGTTACTGTTCTGCCGCATCCTCCGAGGAGGGCAATGGTTGTCAGGATGATGATCCCGGTGAATAGGTTTTTCATGATTTTTCTATTTTACGTGGTTATTCAGTTTTTCCGTGTTCGCGAGGCGCGCCGCGATGATCCCCGCGTGTCGGGGCATCGATTGGAGGTAGTGGCGCAGGGGGGCGGTGGTGATGGAGACCTTGCCGGCGTCGGTGGAGGCGTGGAGGAGGTGGATATTTCCCTCCACCTCCACGGCTATCCCGACGTGCGAGGTGTCCAGCCCCTCGCGGGTGGTGGTGATGAGGATGATATCCCCCTCGCGGAGTTGACCGGCGCGCGTCTCCACCCGGTTTTTGGGGAGGTAGCGGGTATTGCGCGCGTTGATGATCCGCTCGATGGCGGCCACGCGGGCGATCATGGCGGCGTTTCCCCGGAGGGCGGGATTGTTATCGTGGTGGCGCGAGAGGTAGCCGACGGGGTTGACGCGGGGCAGGCCGGTGGTATCCCCCGTGACATCGCGCAGGATCCCTTGTCGTTGCATCTCGAAGAGCCAGTCGGTGGAGTAGTGGAGGCGCGAGGAGTAATCGGTGATCTTCCCGTCGCGATAGCGGAGGCGGCGGAGGTTGCGGGGGAAGTGGGTGGTGATGGCCTCTTTGTCGCGGGCATCGGTGAGGGCGAGGGCAAGCACGTTGTCGATAAACGTGACGCAATCCAGGTGCGCGAGGTTGATGATCAGGTGTTCCTGTTCCCCGTCGTCGAGCGTTCCGGCGCGATAGGGGGTGCCGAGGAGGTAGCGACCGGTGGCGACGACGCGGGCGGCCGGGGAGAGTTCGGCGAAGTGGTGTTGCCGGGCATGATCGCGATAGCGTTCCAGGGCGGTGCGTTCCCGCGCGGGGATGGTATCGCCATTGCTCGCGGGCAGCAAGGCGAGGAGCAGGGCGATGGTTATCAACATATACCGGCGGCGGCGAATTGTTCCAGGAAGCGGACGTCGTTCTCGAAAAAGAGGCGGAGATCGCGGATGCCGTACCTGAGCATGGCGACGCGCTCGATGCCCATGCCGAGGGCGAATCCGGTGTAAACATCCTTGTCGATGCCGTTTAATTCCAGCACGTTCGGGTCTACCATGCCGCAACCCATGATCTCCAGCCAGCCGGTGCCCTTGCAGACATTGCACCCCCGTCCACCGCAAAGGCTGCAGCTGACATCCATCTCCGCGGAGGGTTCCGTGAAGGGGAAAAAGGAGGGGCGCAGGCGCACGCGGGTGTTCGCGCCGAAAAACTCCTTGGCGAAGTAATCGAGCGTCTGCCGCAGGTCGGCGAAAGAGACATCCTTGTCAATATAAAGCGCTTCCACCTGGTGGAAGATGCAGTGTGCCCTGGCGGAGATGGCCTCGTTGCGGAAGACGCGCCCCGGCGTCACCAGGCGAATCGGCAGCGGGTGCGTCTCCATGTCGCGCACCTGCGTGGAGGAGGTGTGCGTGTGGAGGACAATGTCGGGGGATCTCCTTATAAAGAAGGTGTCCTGCATATCGCGGGCGGGGTGCTCTTCGGGAAAGTTGAGGGCGGAAAAGTTATGCCAATCGTCCTCGATTTCGGGGCCTTCCGAGATGGAGAACCCCATCCGGGTAAAAATCGCCAGAATCTCGTTCTTCACCAGCGACAGGGGGTGCCGACTGCCCAGCGTCAGCGGGTCGCCGGGGAGCGTCATATCCAGGCGAGGGGCGGTGGTGGTCGTGGCGCCTGCCCGTTCTTTCAGTTCGTTGACCCGTTCCAGGGCTTTTGTTTTGAGATCGTTCAGCGCCTGCCCGACGGCCTTTTTCCGCTCCACCGGGACATTTTTAAAATCATCGAACAGGGCGGCAATCGTCCCCTTTTTGCTCAAATGTTTGACGCGAAACTGCTCGATCTCCTCCCGCAGGGCGGAGCGGAAGTTGTCTATTTCTGCCTGGATTTGTTCTATTTTTTCTAACATCTTCGTTTTTGCAATGGTGTTCGACGCGAAGTTATATATTAAAACGAGATTCGCACCGCGGGGCATCGGGGAAAATCCGGCCTCCCGCCGGGCGTCACAAATTTTCTTACCTTCGCGACGAACGAATAAAATGGTATGAAAAAGATAATCTTCACGGCTTTATTCCTGCTGACGTTGCTGGCGACGGGGGTGGCGGAGGCGCGGCGAATCGTCTCGTTGTCGGCGAATATCACCAAGAATCTATACCTGCTGGGAGCGGGTGATCGCCTGGTGGGGTGCACGCGCTACTGCGAGACCGACCCCGCGGACGCTGTCCCCGTCATCGCCGATGCCTTGAGCGTCAACATGGAGCGGGTGGCCTTGTCGCGCCCCGACGTCGTCCTCGCGAGCGGCCTCACGCACCCGCGAATCGTCAGCGGCCTGGAACGACTTGGGCTGAAGGTGACGCACCTCAACCAACCGTGCGATTTCGAGGAGATATGCCACCAGCTGGAGTTGCTCGGCGAACTGACCGGAAAGCAAGAGGTAGCCGCCGAGATTAACCGGGCGAGCCGCGAGCGCATCGAGGCCACCGCCCGGCGCGTTGCCGCGTTCGCCAGCCGGCCGGCCGTTTTTTTCCAGATTGGCGCCGATCCCCTTTTCACGGCGTTGCCGGGCACCTTCATGCACGACTACATCGTGCGCGCCGGCGGCAGAAACATCGCCGAGGGACTGAGCAACGGGGTTGTCTCCAGGGAGTTCGTTGCCCGCTCCGCCCCGGACGCCATCCTCATCACCGCGATGGGCACGGCGGGCGACAGGCAGGAAGCCACCTGGCGGGCAATCGGCTCTCTCCCCGCCTCGCGTGCCGGTCGGATTTTCACGCTTGATGACTCGATTTGCAGCCCCACGCCGATGATCTTCGCGGAGACTGTCGAGCAGATCGCCAACCTCATCCACGCCGCGGATGAGTGACCGGCGGAGATACCGCGCGTGGATCATCACGCTCCTTTCCCTCCTCTTGTTGCTGGCGGCGAGCCTCATGCTGGGGTTGTGCATCGGTGAAACCACCGTCTCCCCGGCGGAAGTCATCCGCTGCCTCATGTCCAACGACCCCGACGACACCCCCGCGTACGTTATGCGACACCTGCGCCTTTCCCGCGTGCTGCTGGGCGGGGCGGTGGGTGGCGTGCTGGGACTCGCCGGGGTGATTTTGCAAGGAATTTTCCGCAACCCGCTGGTGGAGCCTTACACGCTGGGAATCTCCGGGGGCGCGTCCGTGGGGGTGTCGCTGGCCATCGTCTTCTCGCTGCGGACGGTTTGGGAAGGCCTCGCGCTGCCGCTGGCGGGATTTGCCGGGGCGCTGGCCACCGTTTTTCTTGTCTACGGGCTGGGGACGCGACGGGGGGAGATGCGCGTGGAGCGGCTCCTGCTTACCGGCGTGATGGTCAGCTTTATCTCCTCGTCGATCGTGATGCTGCTGATGGCCACGACCTCGAATATGAACCTCCAGGGGATTATCTTTTGGATCATGGGGTCGCTGAACGAAACGGATGAAACGCTCACCCGCCTGCTGATGATCACGTCGCTTGCCTCCCTGGCGCTGACCTACCCGTACGCCCCCGCGCTGAACGCCACGAGGCTGGGCATGGAGCCGGCCGCGCAGCTGGGCGTCAACACCACGCGGGTGGTGAAGGCGCTTTTCCTGATTGCCTCGCTGCTGACGGGGGTGTGCGTGTCGGTGGTCGGGCTGATTGGCTTCGTGGGGCTGATCATCCCGCGGCTGGCGCACGTCCTCGTGGGGTCGGACTTCCGGGTGCTGTTGCCGGCATCGTTCCTGGGTGGCGCCTCCTTTTTGGTGCTTTCGGACATCGTCGCGCGCTCCGTCATCGCGCCGCTGGAGCTGCCCATCGGGGTGATCACGGGGATTGTCGGGGGGACAATCTTTATCGCCATCGCGGGAATCGGAAAAACTCGCGTATCGTCATGAACCCGGAAAACGCCATCGAAATCAACAACCTCCGCTGCGGGTACGGCGGTCGGGACGTGCTGGATATCCCTCGCCTGGAGGTGCCCGCGCGGTCGTTCGTCGCCGTGATTGGCCCCAACGGGTCGGGCAAGACCACGCTGGCCAGGGTTATCTCCGGCGTCATCCCGCGCCGCGCGGGCAGCATCAGGATCAATGGCCGGGAGGACTCCTCGCTCACCCGCCGCGCCCGCGCCCGCGCCCTGGCCGTCGTCAACCAGAACCTGGAGGTGGGGCAAATCACCGTCGAGGAGTACGTGTTGATGGGGCGCATCCCGCACCGTCCCCCCGTTCGTTTTTTCGAGACATCCGCCGAGGTGGCCATCGCGCGGGAGAACACGCGGCTCACCGGCATCGACGCGGCGCGCCACCGACCCATGAACCAGCTCAGCGGGGGCGAGCGCCAACTCGCCGCCATTGCCCGCGCCCTCACCCAGGAGACCGGGATCCTCTTGCTGGACGAGCCAACCGCTCACCTCGACATCGCGCACCAGGTGAGGATCCTCGACCTCGCCAGGCGCCTGAACAGGGAAAAGGGGATCACCGTCCTGCTGATCATCCACGACCTGAACCTCGCCAGCAGTTATTGCGACCACCTCGTGCTGCTCGACCACGGCGCCCCCCGATTCACCGGAAGCCCGGCAGAGGTGCTCACCGCCGACCACGTGGAGAGCGTCTACGGCGCGCGGGTGTCGATCCTTCCGGGACCGTACCCCGGTCGTCCCCTCGTGATTCCTCTCGGCGACCGCTGATCCCTCCTCGCCGGCGGTCAGGGATACGTCGCGTAGTCGTAGTACTCCTTGCCGGAGGTGTCGATGTACAAGATGCCCGCCGTCGTACGCGAACTCGCGGAGCGTCTCGTTCCCCTGCTCGTCGGTGGTGCCGGTTTGGTGTTTTTTTCTTTTCTTTTCACCCTTTTTAGTGGGGTTGCCGTCTACTGTAATAGAAATGAAGCTCGTAATAAGAGATTAATGGGAGGTATAAATTAAAACATCAACAAAATGAGAAACATTATTTTACGCGTGGGAATTGCCCTATTGATTACCAATGTTTTTGCCTCCTGTATTGAGGACAATGCAGAATACAATGGAAAGTGTTTTTATTATGTTGAAGGGCAGAAGATCTTCTTGCAACGAAAAGAAAATATGATATTGATCAAATTTTCAACGAATACCACATATGAACAGTTTACCGCGTTAGTTGGTAGAGACACTTCCTTGCAACCAAGATCCGGTTCAGATTGGGGAAGTTTCCCCGAAGGCTATTACTTGAATCCTGTTATCTTAGAAACCAAGAATGGGCAAGACATTCCGGTCGCGACTATCAAATCTTTCATGAACAATCCAGAGGTCGTTTCGGTCACTTACATGTATCTGTATCAAGAAGAAAATGTATTGCAAGGTATTACAGATGAATTTACAGTTAAACGAAAATCAACAACTTCATACAGTCAGTTGCAAAA
>JAIRXZ010000026.1 GCA_031267995.1 Odoribacteraceae bacterium
GAGGTGGCGGTGGCCGAGCGGGATGTCGCCGTGGAGGAACGCGGGGATACGCGCATCACTTACGAGGAGGGGAAGATCCGGTACAGCTCCGGGCAATCGTCCGGGGAGCCGATTTTTAACGAGTTGATCGTGCCCGTCGGGGGGGAGTGCGATATTACTTTCGACGATGGCACGCGGGCGTGGGTCAACGCGGACACGCGGATCGTGTATCCCGTGAAGTTCGTGGGCGGGGAGCGGCGGGTGCAGGTGGAGGGGGAGGCTTACTTCGAGGTGCAGCCGGGGGCGCGGCCTTTCGTCGTCCAGACGCGGCTGGGGGATATCACGGCGCTGGGTACCACGTTCGCCGTGAAGGCTTACCGGGAGGAGGAGGTGCGCGCCACGCTGCTGGCCGGGAGGATACGGTATAGCGGTTTTTGCACGGTGGAGCTGTCGCCGGAGGAGCAGGTGGTCGTCTCCCCGTCGGGCGACGTGGTGAAGAATAAGGTGGACGTCCGCGAGCATGTCGCCTGGAAGGACGCGCTGTTTATTTTTAACAAGCGGGGGCTGGAGTCGATCATGACCGATCTGGCGCGGTGGTACGAGTTCACGGCGAGCTACGAGGATGACGCGCTGCGGCGGGCGCCGTTTAGCGGTTACTTGAAACGATACGATAATATTGATGATTTCCTGGAGTTGCTGCGCGAAACCGGCGAGCTGGATTATACCATCCGGGAGCGGCACATCGTGTTTTTTAAAAGATAAAAGGAAGGGGGTACGCCCGTTTTGCCGATGAGGTACCCCGCTTCCGGTTTTACTAATTTAATAGTGTTCAAATGTATGGAAAAAAAACGATTATTTAGATCCTGGACGCTTTTTCGGGGGCGTCGGGGGGTGATGAGGAGCATGAAGTTGAACGTGCTTTTCTTGTTTATTTGCTGCTGGCCGCTGTCGGCGGCGGTGTATTCGCAACAGACGAAGGTGTCGCTGGATTTGGAGCGGGTGAGCCTGGAGGAGTTTTTCAGGAGCGTGCAGGCGAGTACGGGGTATTTTTTTATCTACAATTCCGACCTGTTCGAGGGCGCGGGCAGTGTGTCCGTCCACGCGCTGGACGAGGAGCTGGCCAGCGTGCTGACGGGCGTGCTGAAGCAAAAGGGGCTGACCTACAAGATGCAGGATGACGTGATTATCGTCACCAGGGCGACCCCGGCGGGGCAACAGCCGATCGTCACGCGGACGGTGAGGGGCGTCGTCACGGATAAGGACAGGCACCCGCTGCCCGGCGTGAACGTGGTGGTGAAGGGTACTACCACGGGCGTGGCGACGAGCAGCGAGGGGCGTTTCGAGATGATCGTGCCGGCGAATCCGTCGCTGGTGCTGCGCTTTTCGTTTATCGGGATGAAGACGCGGGAGGTGACTATCGGGGAACAGACGGAGCTGAATGTCGCGCTGGAGGCCTCCGAGGAGTCGCTGGACGAGGTGGTGATCACGGGCTACCAGGTGATTTCCAAGGAGCGGGCTACCGGGTCGTTTGACATCCTGGATACGCGGCATATCGAAAAACCGACTTCCAATATCGCCACGGCGCTGGTGGGTACCGTGGCCGGCGTCAACGCGAGGGTGGATATCAATGGCGATCCGACGTTCGAGATCCGCGGGCAAACGCGGCTGGACGGTTCCAACGCGCCGCTGGTGGTGGTGGACGGGTTTGCCGTCGAGCGGAGTTTCAGGGATATTAACCCGAACGACGTGGAGTCGATCCATATCCTGAAGGATGCCGCTGCCGCTTCCATCTGGGGCGCGCGCGCTGCCAACGGGGTGATTGTCATTACCTCCAAACAGGGAAAAAAGGGGGGCGTGAACGTGGAGGTCTCTTCTTCCTTGAAATTCGCGCCGAAAATCGACCTGGATTACGCCCGCTCCCTGGCGCCTACCGAGCAGTTTATCGAGTACGAGAAGATGTCGTTCAACGCCTGGTCGGCCAGCATGGCCAGCGATACGCGGTTTAGCCACGGGGCGTACTCGCCCGTGCAGGAAGCGCTGCTGGAGCACCACTTCGGCTATATCACGGAGCAGGAACGCGACCAGCGGATCGAGGCGCTGAAGCATCTCGATAACAACGCGCAGATTAAAAAGTACCTGCTGCAAAATCCTTTCACGCAACAGCATAATCTCAGTATCTCGAACGTCAGCGAGCGGATAAATAACATGCTCACCCTGATGTACGAGGGGCGCGATTCGTACCTGAAAGGGAACGATTCTTACAAGGTGTCCATCGGTTACAAGAGCAACGTGCGCGTGTTTTCGTGGCTGGATTTCAATTTTTCGGGGAATTATATTCATGATGTGGCCAACAATAATGCCGTGGGCATACCGAATATCGCCCCGTACGAGATGCTGGTGAATCCCGACGGGAGCCGGACGAATATCTCCAACGGCTATTACCGCCCCAACCTGGAGCGATACGTGCCGACGGAAATTTTCCCCTATACCGACTGGACGTATAACCCGATCACCGAGATGGAGAGCCGCGACTTTACCGTTAAAAACGTCTCTGCCCGCGTGCAGGCGGGGTTGACGTTCAAGCTGCTGGACGGCCTGTCGTTTAGCAGCAAGGTGCAGTACGAGAATATCAACACCTCCAACCGGTCGCTGTACAAGGAGAGTTCCTACACGGTGCGCTCCACCGTCAACGCGGCCGTTACCTGGGACGTGAATACCAACGCCATCACGCTGAACCTGCCCAAGGGAGGGTTCCTGGAGCAGTCGCGGTCGCAGACGAGGGCGTGGTTTTTCCGGAACCAGCTGAACCTGCAGCGGGTGTTTGCCGACAAGCACGAGGTGAATCTCGTGGCCGGGTCGGAGGTGAGCGACCACGTGACGGAGGCTTTCGGGCAGCCCCGCACCTATGGCTATAACGATGCCACGCTGTCCGTGGGTACCTTCCCGAACGGCCCCGGCGGCAGCGCCACCAATCTGCAGATCAAGGGATGGTCGGGCGCTAACCAGACGTTTAGCTACACCAACTCGTTCAGCTATGCTACCGACCGCTTCTTCTCGCTCTACGGCAACGCCTCGTATACCTTCGACAGGAAGTATACCCTCTCCGGCAGCGCGCGGACGGATGCTTCCAACCTCATCACGGACGATCCGGCTTATCGCTACGCCCCCTTCTGGTCGGTGGGCGGCAGCTGGCAAATAAAGGAGGAGGCGTTTATGGCGCCCGTCGCGTGGGTCGACCGGTTGAACCTCCGACTTACCTACGGGTACAACGGGAATGTGGACAAGAGCACCGCTTTCCGGCCGCTTATCAACCTCTCGGCAACGCCCAATCTCTATACCAACGAGCGGACGGCTACCGTCAGCAGCTACGGGAATCCTACCCTCCGGTGGGAAAAGACGGGGACGTTTAACGTCGGCGTCGACTACTCCCTTTTCGCCGGTCGGCTGGCGGGTAAAGTGGATGTCTACCGGAAGTATAGCAAGGATTTGATCGCGAGCATGTCTATCCCCGCCATCAACGGGGCTACTTCCCAAAGGCTCAATATGGGCGAGATGATTAACCGGGGGGTGGAGCTGGAGATTTCCACGAGGCAGCCGCTTTCCGTCGACGGGGCATTCGCGTGGTCGGGGAGCCTCACACTCTCGCATAATTATAATGAGATCACCAAGCTATTTAAGAGTAGCTACCAGGGGTACGAGTTGGTGGGCATGAGCGGTGCCACCGCGGCCTACGTCGAAGGTTACAATGCCAATACCCTCTGGTGCTTCGAGTACGCCGGCGTGTTCAACGATGGCACCGACGCTTCTCCCAATTGGCAGCCCAAGATCAAGGGCGCCGGCACGGATTACTACGACTACGGTGGGTGGCCTCCCGGTGACGGACGCGACTTCGTCGTCAACATGGGCACCAAGGTAGCCCCGTGGATCCTCGGCTTCAGCAACAATTTCAAGTTGCAGGATTTCAATCTCTCCTTCGTGATGACCGGCAAGTTCGGCCACAAGTTCAAGCGCCAAGGGTTCAACTACCCGCCCATGTGGGGAGCGCGCGTGATGCCGAACAGCAAACTCGGAGAGGTTATGAACGGCGATCCCGCCAAAATATCCCCCCTCCCCATGAATGGCGACAACGAGGATCGCTACTACTTCTGGGATCGCTTCCACACGTACCTGAGTTACCTCACGGAGAGCGCCAGCCACGTGCGCATGCGCGAAGTGATGCTCACCTACGAGGTGAAAAAAACTTTCCTGGACAGGATCGGCATCAGCCGGTGCCAACTCTATGGCCAGGTCACGGATCTCTTTGCCATCTACGCCAACAAGTTCAACGAAGACCCGGAGTTTCCGGAGGGAGGCATGAAACCGCAGCCGAACTATACCATCGGGCTTAAACTTCAATTTTAAACATACGATACCATGAAAACATTCAGATATATCCTCCCCGCGCTCCTCTTCCTCGCCGCGGGGTGCAACGACTTCCTCGACAAGGCGCCGTCGAAAACCGCGCAGCTGGTCGTCTCGACGACGGAACAGCTCGATGCCCTCCTGGGCAACTATTCCAACTTCTACCAGATGGCCGACCGCAACTCCATCTTCGCCACGGACGACTTCGGGATACCGCCGGAGCTTTACCTGGCGCGCCCCGCGACATTCTCCATGTCTATCGTGGAGTTTTACCTCTGGGACACGGACAACCTTGCCTTTGACGGCAGAATCGCCTTTTGGCCGCGGCAGTACCAGAAGATTTTTTACGCCAACATGGTGCTCCAGAATCTCGGAAATGTCTCCGGCCCCGACGATCTGAAGGCTGATCTCCGCGCCGAGTCGCACTTTATCAGGGCGTATGACTATTTCGAGATGGTCAACAAGTTTTGTCTCCCTTTGAATGACAATACCAAAAGCGAGCTGGGGCTGCCCCTCAAGCAATCCACCAGCTTCGAGGAGTTGTCCACCCGCAACACCCTGGAGGAGACCTACGCCCTCATCGAGTCCGACCTCGCGGAGGCGCTCAAAACCACCGTGCCCCTCGTCAAAGAGGGACGGGTGCGCCACTGGCGCGGCAACACGGGAGCCGTCAACGCCTTCGCCGCGCGCTACTGGCTGGGACGAAACGATTACGACAAAGCGCTCGAGTATGCCAACAACGCGCTGGCGATTCACGCCGATCTCGTCGACTATAACACCGACATGCACTACAGCGAGAGGCCGGCTACCGCCTACCAAATCGACCAAACCGATCCCGACCCCACCAAGCGGAAAACCGTCTACCTCAAATTTCCCTACACGCACGACAACCAGAGCGACATGAGCGACATGATCAACTGGAAGGAGTTCTATTACTTCCGCCTCCTCTACCACGAATCCTGGTGGTACGTCCCCAGCCCCGAATTGCTCGACCTCTACAGCCGCGACACGATGGATCTCCGCTACCGATACCACATCGTCGAGAGCTACTCCTACGACCGGGGCATGACCTCCCCCTCCTACGACTACCCCGGCTACGTCTTTTTCTTTAAAGACCGTATCCCCTCCGGCCCCACCGTCGCCGAGATGCTCCTCACCAAGGCCGAATGTCTGGCGCGCGCCAACGACATCGCCGGGGCAATGAGCACCGTCAACCTCCTGCGGGTAAAACGCATGGACGCCTCGCTGCCCGACAACGAGATTAAACTCGCCGCCACCACACGCGAGGAGGCCATCACCAAAATCCTCGAGGAACGACGAAGGGAGATGCCCTTCTCGCGCCGCTGGTTCGACATCCGGCGGCTCAATAACAACGGCGATGCCTTCGACGACGTCACCCTCTCGCGCCAATTCTTCCCCTACACCAACTCGGCCGTCGCGTTAAACGAACCGCTGAAAACCTACTCCCTCCCCAAGGATTCCCGGCGATATGCCGCCCCCATCCCCAATACCGAACTGATTAGCAGCGACGGGAAACTCCTGCAAAACACCTATTAACACCAACAGGTAGTGGACGGTCGCGCGGCCGTTCACTACCCCATTAAATAAGCAGTACTATGAAACAAATCCTACAACTCCTGGCCATCGCCACCCTCCTCGCGCTCCCGTGCGGGACGTTCGCCCAAAAAAGCGACCTCCGCGTGCTCTACGTCAGCGGCTCCGCCGACTGGGACGTCGCCCACTTCAAGGGCGATACCGCCCTCCTCAACGCCAGCGTCCGCGAACGCGCCGCCTCCTTCGAGGCCATGCTGAAAACGTACTTCAACACGGTGACGGTAGTCCGCGCCGCCGACTACGCGCAACGCCTCTCGCTTGCCCACGACGTCACCGTCATGGACGGCACGCCCGCGGCCATCCTCCCCTCGTCCAGGGAGTACGACGCGTCCGGCGCCCTCGTCAAAATACGCGCCACCGCCTACTTCACGGAGGATTTCGACCGACCGGTGGTCACCATCGGGGAACTCGGCGAGAAACTCGGACGCCGCATCGGTCTCAAAACCGACTGGTACTGCCTCTGCCTCGACGCCGACGCGCACCACCTTCGCGCCGACCATCCCATCTTCAGCACCCCCTTCCCCGTGCGCCTCACCACCCGCGTCAAGGCCACGCCGGAGGCCGCCACACACTACGCCTACTACGCCGACGGGGCGCTGCCGGACTCCATCCCCATGTGGCAAGTGCAGACCAAGGGATATATCACCGATCCCGGCTTCCGCGTCGGCATGGTCGCCCGCCCCTGGGGATTCGAGGACTCCCCCGACGCCGAGTATATCTCCAGCGGCGTCTGCGCCAAGACGCTTGACGCCGTCGCCATCGGTCGGCACGGCAACTTCCTCCACTGGGGATTCGCCGCCTCTCCCACCTACATGACCACCGAAGCGCAAACGGTACTCGCCAACGCCATCGTCTACATCTCCCGCTTCGCCGGCCAGGGCGTCATCGCCCGCAAGTACGAGGATCGCATCGCCACGCGAGAGTACCTCAAAGAACTCAAATACCTCTCCACCCGCGAGAGCTACGACGAGCGCCTGGTTTCCGAGGAAGTATTTCACGCCCAGATCCTGGAGGTGCAAAAAATCGCCAAGGAAAAACAAGCGAAAGGGGAGTACCTGTCGACCGTCGAACAACAAATGATCAACTACAAGAAGGCCCCCACCATGACGTTCGAGGAGTACGTCCGCCGCTACCAAAAGGACTTCTTCCACCTCTTCGGCACCGACAGCAAGGCCTACATCGCCTTCTACGACGACAACCGCGACTACTTCTACAGCCATGGCTTCTACCATTTCGAAATAGACGAGGACGTCAAAAGTCTTCAAATCCCCAACAACGATCAACGCCTCCTCGACGCGGCCATAAAACTCTGGGAAACAGGGCAAGACCCCGCCAAGGCCAGGCGAATCCTCACCCGCTACACCCTCCTCGACTTCCCCGCGGCGGAGGAGTGGCGCGCCTGGTACGAGGGCAACAAACAGCGCCTTTTCTTCACCGAGTCCGGCGGCTGGCTCTTCCTCGTCAATAGCCGCGAACCCGGCGTCAACGACTACCGCGTCCGCGATGCCCGCGACGCCATCAACGCCATACAACCGGGGGAAACCAGCGACCGCGAACCCGTGAAAACAGCCACCGCCCTCGTCACCGCCAATAACGGCGACAAGGAACTCGTCGTGAAAATCAAAATCCACCCCGGCTACCACCTCTACGCCAACGTCGCCCGCGAGGATCCCTTCATCCCCACCACCCTCGACATCACCCTTCCCCCCGGCCACGCGCCCGCCGGCGAGATGCTCTCCCCCTCCTTCAAACCCTTCACCTCCAACGGCACCACCATCTACGAGGACGAAATCGTCTTCCGCCAGCCCCTCGCCGGCACGGGCAGCGGCGAGGCCACGTGCACCCTCAAATACCAGTGCTGCGACGCCCACGTGTGCATGTTGCCCGCGGAGGAGAAATTCGTGGTGAAACTTTAAATCACTCTCCCGGCGCCATCGCCGGTAACACCCGCGCCCGCCCGCTCCCCGCCGGCGGGCGTTTCTCGTGCACGCGTGACGGTCACCGTGACGTGCGGGATGAAACCTGTCACGTGCGAGATGCTCGCCGTCACGTGCGAGATGAAA
>JAIRXZ010000030.1 GCA_031267995.1 Odoribacteraceae bacterium
CCCCGGCAGCGACCACCCCGGCACTATCCACCCCGTCAACCCCTCCCGCCGCCCCTCGCCAGGACAAACCGCGGAAAACCGCCCCCCCCACCACCTTCAAACTCAAGCAAGCCATAGAGGAAACACCGGCCGCCGCCGCCCCTCGCGACCAGCCTCCCCCCTCCCGTGCCGACGCCACCTTCGACCTCGCCGCCGTCACCGACGCCCTCTCCCGCTTCACCTCCGTTGACGGGGGCGTCGCCATGCACGCCGCGTTAACGGCCTACCCGCCCCGGCTGGACAACCTCGCCATCACCCTCGCCCTGGACAACGACCTCCTCCTCGCCCAGGCCACGGAAATCCTCCCCTCCCTGCTCGCCTACCTGCAGCGCGAGCTGGGCAACACCACCCTCACCCTCAGCCTCGAACTGCACGACGAACAGCGCAAAACCGACTCCGCGAAACGCCTCTACACCGCCAAAGACAAATTTGATTACTTCCTCGCCACGCACCCGGCGATACAAGAACTAAAGGAACGCTTCTCCCTGGAACTACCGTAGCATCCACCCCCGCCACCAAACAAACCAACCACCCCTCACAACACCTGCAGCGCGACGGCCACGAAAAACAGTTCTCCCATCTGCTCGCGCAACAAATTCATGGCTCTATTCTTTTGCGTCTTCACCGTCGCCACGGAAACGCTCAGCAGCGCGGCAATCTCCTCGTTCTTTTTTCCTTGGAGATGATACTCGAACACCTCCCTGCACCGTCGGGGCAGCCGCTCGACGACGGCAAAAATCATCCGGTACACCTCCTCCTCCACCTGCAGGCGATCATCCGGCGCCTCCACCAGATCCTCCTCCCTCACGGACATCAGGTACTCGCTCCTCACCCGTTCCCGTTTCAGTTCGTTCAGGCAACCATTCTTCACCGCCGTGTACAGGAACGTCCGCAGCCGCGGGAACGAATCGAAGCGCGACCCCCGCCGCCAAATATCGGAAAACAGATCCTGCACGATATCCTCCACCGCCTCCCGTCTCTGGAGGTAGTGCAACCCGAAGCTCACCATCGTTCGGTAATACTCCTTGTACAACAACCGGAAACCCTGTTGCTTCCCCTCGTTCAGCAGATCCAGCAGATACGTCTCGGAAACCCTCATCTCGTGTTTACGTGTTCAACAAACCGGCAACGGGCGGAGAATCATCCTTCTCCCGTCCCCCTCGCCGTGACGCGAAGATAAAGAAAAAAGCGTCAAGAAAACCAAACACCCTCCCCGTCCCGCCCGCCATTTCCCCCTTGCCGGCAAAAATATCTGCCCGGAAATTTCCCCGTCAAAAAAATAACACTACATTCGCGACCTGAAACCGCCAATTTAGCTCAGCTGGTAGAGCAACGCATTCGTAATGCGTAGGTCCGGGGTTCGAGTCCCCGAATTGGCTCCAGCGCGCCACCACGCGCACCCCGGGCGGGAGAAAAGGGAAACCTTCCATCCCGCCCGGCCTCGTTCACACCCACCGGACAACCCTGCATCCCCGGACACCCCGCGGGACGCCTCACCCCCCAGCCCATGAACCGAGAAATACTCCGCCTGGCCATCCCCTCCATCATCTCCAACCTCACCATCCCCCTCCTGGGGCTGGTCGACCTGGCCATTGTCGGCCACCTGGGATCCCCCGCCTACATCGGCGCCATTGCCGTGGGCGGTCTCCTCTTCAACCTCGTCTACTGGAACTTCGGCTTCCTTCGCCTCGGCGCCAGCGGCCTCACCGCGCAAGCCCGCGGGCGGGGCGACCACCGCGAAACCACCCGCGTCCTCGCCCGTTCCCTCGGGTTGGCCGGCCTCTCCTCCCTCCTCGTCCTCCTCCTGCAGCACCCCCTTGCCCGCCTCGTCATCCCCCTTCTCGACGCCAGCGGCGAAACCGCCCGCCACGCCGCCCGCTACTTCACCATCTGCATCTGGGGCGCCCCCGCCGTCCTTGGCCTCTACTGCTTCAAGGGCTGGTTCATCGGCATGCAAAACTCGCGCTACCCCATGTACATCGCCCTCGTCGTCAACCTCGTCAACATCGCCGTCAGCCTCGCCCTCGTCCACTGGTTCGGCATGAAAATCGAGGGCGTGGCCACCGGCACCCTCGTCGCCCAGTACGCCGGCCTGTTGCTGGCCATTTTCCTTTGTCGCCGTCGCTACCCCCTCCCCGGCGGCTGGAGCGCCGCGCGCGAAAGCTTCCGGGGGCGCGAAATACGCCGGTTCCTCGCCCTCGAGCGCGACATCTTCCTCCGCTCCGCCTGCCTCATTGCCGTCACCGCCGCCTTCACCGCCGCCGGCGCGCGCCAGGGCGACACCATCCTCGCCGTCAACACCCTGCTGATGCAACTCTTCACCCTCTTCTCCTACATCATGGACGGCTTCGCCCACGCCGCCGAGGCGCTGGTGGGACGCCACGTCGGGGCTTGCCAGCGTCGGCAGACGCGCCGCGTCATCCGCGCCCTTTTCGGCTGGGGTGTCGCCCTCGCCCTCCTCTTCACCCTCCTGTACGCCGTTGCCGGCCGCGGCCTCCTCGCCCTCCTCACCGACGACGCCGGCATCACCCGCGTCGCCGACCGCTACTACTACTGGGTGCTGGCCATCCCCCTTGCCGGCTTCCCCGCCTTCCTCTGGGACGGCATCCTCGTGGGCGCCACTGCCGGCCGGCAAATGTTGATCTCCATGTTCGCCTCCGCCGTTGCCTTCTTTGCCATCCTCCACGCCATCCCCGTTGCCAGCCACAACCATCTCCTGTGGTTGGCCTTTATCACCTACCTGCTCCTCCGCGGTATCTTGCAGACGATCCTCGCGTATCGCGACAGGGAGGCGATCTTCGGACGCCCCGGCGACGCGGCCATGCCCGTGACTTGAGACGTGGCATGCCACGTCCAGGGCGAATGATTCTTCGCCCCTACGGTGTTATCCACCACCACGGGATCGTTCGCCCTGCTGTAGGGGCGAATAATTATTCGCCCGCCCTTCCCGCTGGCGCGGGCTTGTAGCCCGTGCCCGTGACTTGAGACGTAGCACGCTACGTCTCTACTGATTCCCATAACCCGCCTCGTGAATTGTAAGTACCTCTGTAGAGACGTAGCGTGCTACGTCTCCCGGAATGCCGCCAACCTGCAACCGCCCGCCCCCGCGGGGGGCTTTTATTTGCCCGTCGTCGCGAGGGCGAATGATTATTCGCCCCTACGGTGTTATTCATCCCCGCGGGATCGTTCGCCCTGCTGTAGGGGCGAATAATTATTCGCCCTCCCCCCGCTGGCGCGGGCTTGTAGCCCGTGCCCGTGACTTGAGACGTAGCACGCTACGTCTCTACTGATTCCCATGACCTTCCCCCGCCCGTGAATTGTAAGTACCTCTGTAGAGACGTAGCGTGCTACGTCTCACGAAATGCCGCCAACATGTAATCGCCCGTGTCCGCGGGGGGCTTTTGTTTGCCCGTTATCGCGAGGGCGAATGATTATTCGCCCCTACGGTGTTATCCACCCCCGCGGGATCGTTCGCCCTGCTGTAGGGGCGAATAATTATTCGCCCTCCGCTGGCGCGGGCTTGTAGCCCGTGCCCGTGAAATGACGACATGTAACCACACGCCAACGCGTGGGTGGCGGGGAGTTTTCGTGAATCGAGTTAGGCGCGGCGATTTTAACGGTAGTCGATGACGGTCAAGGAAGGTGAAAAAACATGCTTTCCCTTCCTCTCTTCGGTCACTTTTCGGAAAAAAGTCCCTGTTTAGAGATTTTTTTTCGCTTTTTCTTGTTTTTCTCAATTATATGTTTGGAAATATCCTTCTGCTCACCTATATTTGCCCGCTGAAAATGATTGAAGCGGAACGCTAAATGAAACAATAACTTAGATCGATGAAACATTTGAACACGAAGGACATTATCCTTTTTTTACAATCGGGAACACCACAAAATAATTTACGAGCGCCGGAGAATCGGTGCAGCGGGCAACACGCCCGCCCCGGGCGAGCAACTACTCCTTATATAGTAGCCCGCCTTTTTTCATGCTTGCACGCGAACGCGTTCGTGCTGGTCGCCCTCCTCGTCCTCGCCGCCTCCTGCGTGGCGAAGATAGACGAGGGCGCCCCCATCGTTGGCGACGGGGAACGCCTCGTCACCCTATCCCTCACCACCCCCTCCTCGGTGCCCACCCGCGGGCTAACCACGCTGGAGGAGGACGCCGTGCACACCGTGGACGTTCTCCTATTTAAAGACGAAGACTTCTTCTACCGCGCCATCGGTGGCCAGCCCAACGCGTCGAATGAATTTACCGTCAAACTGCCATCCAGCGCCTCCGCCTACAAAGCCGTCGTGCTCGCCAACGCCCGCGCGATGCTCTCGGCGATCCCCGTCGCGCGAGAACAAGCGCCGGGAACCACCAGGGCAGACGTCCTCGCCAGCATCACCCAAACCCTCAGCGGCAGCGTTTCCGGCTGGACGGGCACCCTGGGCACCTCCGGCATTCCGATGTGGGGGTACTACAACAACCTCATGGTTAACGAAGGAAGCTCCAACCCGGCAGCCACCATCTCCCTCACGAGAATGATCGCCAAGATAGACATCACCGTGGAAGCCCCCGTGACCAACTTCACGCTGGCCAACGTCCGCCTCTATAACTATAGCGGTAAGGGCAGTATTGCCCCCGCCGCCTCCGGCTCCGGTTATGAAGCCACACAGTGGAACGGGACAAAAGCCATCGCCCCCCACCTCCCCACCGACGCCAAAGTAGGCGACGGCGAGCACGTCGACTATACAATTTCTCCCGCGCCGGGAAGCCTCAGCTTCACCAACGAAATCTACGCGTACGAGGCACAAGCGGGCACCGCTAACACCGTCACCAACACTTGCCTGGTCATTGGTGGCTATTACGAGGGATCCGCGTCCCCCACCTACTATCGCGTCGAATTTGTCGGGACGGACGGCACCACGTTTTTCCACCTCCTGCGCAACCACAAGTACGCCGTTGCCATCAAGGAGGTCAACGGGCACGGCTACCCCTCGGCCAACGACGCCTATATTAACAAACCCGCCAACATCGTCGTCCAAATCACCGCGTGGAATGACGCCGGCCTCGACGACATCACCGTTGACGGCCAGCACTACCTGGCCGTGGACAAGAGTCACCTCTACTTCTACGCCGGCGGTGGCAGCCGCGCGATGGAGGCCATCACCGACTTCCCCGCGGGCTGGACGATAGAAAAAGACGCCGTCCACGATTGGTTCACCGTCACCCCCGTTGCCCACGCCGCCACCACCAGGCAAACCATCACCGTCACCATCACCACCGGCAGCGGATCCCGCGAGGGATCCTTCTACATCGTCGCCGGCAACCTCCGCAAAAAAATCCTCGTCACGCAAAGCAGCGAGGAGGCCTTCTCCCTGGAACTCACCCCCGCGGAGTTAATCTTCTACAAGACGCCGTCGGCCGCGCGACTCGTCACCCTCCAGCCGCTGGTGGACGGCAGCGTTCTCTACAAGTACACCTTCTCCTCCGCGGGCAACGTCCAGTGGCGACCCGGTTACAACCCCGATGCCTACAACCCCGACAACCCCGGCGCCATGCCCAACTTCCTCGTCGGCGACAACCTCTACATCTACCCCGCTG
>JAIRXZ010000114.1 GCA_031267995.1 Odoribacteraceae bacterium
GGGGGAAGTTCGCCGGAGTCTCCGGGAAGGTTTCCCCACGCGGGGGAAGTTCGCCGGAGTCTCCGGGAAGATTTCCCCACGCGGGGAAAGTTCGCCGAAGCGTTCGGGAAGGTTCCCCATCAACGGGAAAGTCTGCCGCGCTACGCGGGAAGGTTTCCCATCAACGGGAAAGTTCGCCGAAGCGTTCGGGAAGGTTTCCCAACGATGGGAAAGTTCGCCAAAGCGTTCGGGAAGGTTTCCCAACGATGGGAAAGTCTACCGAAGCGTTCGGGAAGGTTTCCCATCAATGGGAAAGTCTGCCGAAGCGTTCGGGAAGGTTTCCCATCAATGGGAAAGTTCACCGAACTCTCCGGGAAGGTTTCCCATCAACGGGAAACTCTGCCGGACACCTCCGCGAGGTTTCCCCGCGAGGAGCATCGTTATATCGTGGCATCGCCGGTTGTCGGGGCAGTCGGGAGATTATCGTGGCGTCATCGCCTCCTCGTGATAGCGGGGCGAGGGGGGGGATCGGGTAAAAAAATCGTCCTCTCTCCCCCGGCGCGTACATACAAATAAAGCCGCCCCGGTGAGGGGGCGGCTTCGGCGCGACGGTGGGCGTTGGTCTTTTTCGCGGCGGCATCCGGGACTGTTGCAGCAGAGCGTGGGATGTTCGCCGATACTTCAGACCTTCGCCGGGACGAGGTTGGTGAACCCTCGCGGTGTCGCGCCTGTTTTCATGTCGTCTATATTTTATCCTTGAGGGCGCCGTTGAGCTTGATCAGGAGCGACTGGTAGTGCGTCCGGGCGGCGCCGGTGGTGGAGGAGAGCTTGCCGCGGAGGAGGGCGCGGGACTTCACGGCCAGGTCTTGCAAGCAGGATTTGGAGTTGTCGATGGCCGTCACGGAGACTTTCGCCTGGAAGCCGTAGCCGGGGGTGCCGAAGTGGTTGTCGGCGGTGGCGGAGACAAGGGCGGCAGCGACGGAGCCACGACCGTGTTGCTCGTCGTGGGCGCGGAAGAGGTCGGCGTGACGGGCGACGAGGCCGGTTTCGTCAAGACCGTAGGCGATGATCTCGTCGACGGAGGGGGCGAAGGCGGCAGGGGCGGCGGCGCCACGCGGGGCGGGTTCGGCGAGGGATTCGCAGAAGAGGTTGACCATCGCCTGTTGCAGCACGCGGTCGCCGGCGGTGAGGGGACGCCCGTTGACGAGGTTGCTCCAGGTGGCGTTGTAGAGGTCGGTGGAGAGGTCTTCGACGGTGTAGGGGGAGGACGCGTGGTGCGCCGAGAGGACGACGTTGTCGATGACCCCCTTGAACTCCTTGGAGAGCTTGTCGCGGAGGAGCGCCGAGCCGTCTACCTGCAGTTTGAAGCGCTTTTTGAGGTCGGCGTTGTCCACCCAGTCCATCTTTTTAAATTCGTCCAGCACCCAGGCGAGGGAGGCCTTTTGGCGGGCGCGGGGGACGGGAAGGTGGCGGTCGCCGGGGGTGCCCTCCTTGACCTCGGTGAGGTATATGCCGCCGACGTTGTAGAGGACGTTGCGGAGGTAGCGGTAGTACTGGTTGACGATTTGGGCGTGCAGCGCCTGGCGGTGCTCGTAGTCGGGGTCGTCGGTGATCCAGGCGTCGAGGTTGGCGAGGATGTACTTGAGGTTTTTGATGCCGTAGGCGCTGGCTTTTTGGGGGTCGTCGCCGAGGTCTTCCTCGATGGAGCTGGGGTCGTAGCGCGCCTGGGTTTGCTGGCGACCGTAGCGGTAGCGGGGGTTGCCGGCTTTTTCGTCTACCCACCGTTCGAGGACGGCGCGTTCGTTCCACTCGTCGGCTGCTTCGGGGATGGGCTGGTAGTTCCACTTGACGAGGAAGTAGTCGTACTCGCCGAGGTCGGGGGGTGTCAGCCGGGCGCCCTTGTCGCCGGGTTGCGCCACGTAGTTGAAGCGGGCGTAGTCCATGATGCAGGGGGTGGTGCCGTTGCGTTGGGTGAAGTCGGCGGAGCGCAAGGAGTCAACGGGATAGGAGGCGGAGGCTGCCATGTTGTGCATGAAGCCGAGGCAGTGGCCGATTTCGTGGCCGACGACGTAGGAGAGGGATTCGCGGATGACGTCGTCCGGCATTTTTTTGGCGCGCACGCGAGGGTCGAGCTGGGCGGTTTGGACGAATCGCCAGTAGTTGATGAGTTGCACGACGTTGTTGTAGACGAGGACGGAGGCGTTGATGATTTCGCCCGTGGTGGGGTCTACCCAGGAGGGTCCCATGGCGTTGGCGGTGGTGGAGGGGAGGTAGCGGACGCAGGAGTATTTGAGGTTGTCGGGGTCGAAGGCGGGGTCGTCCGTCGGGAAATCTTTGGCGACCACGGCGTTTTTAAATCCGATTTTCTCGAAGGCGGGGTTCCATCGCTCGATGGCCTCGCGGATGGGGGCTTTCCACGATTCGGGGAAGGCGTCGTCGACGTAGAAGGTGATGGGTTGCACCGGCTCGGAGGGCTGGCCGCGGCGGTAGGCTTCGGGGTCTTTCGGCTCGAGGCGCCAGCGGTGGGCGACGGAGTAGGAGAGTATCTGGTCGTCGGCGACGGAGATGTGGCGCTTGGTGTGGTTGAAGATGCCGACGCGGGAGTCCGAGACGCGGGGACGCATTTTTTCTTCCGGCAGCAGCAGGAGGCTGCGGGTGACGAGCGCCGTGAAGGGGTAGTCGTCCAGCACTTTTATGGTGAGCAGCCCCATGGAGAGGCCGTAGGAGAGGACGGATTTGACGCTGATGTTGTCGTCGAACGATTTGATTTCGTCCAGCGCGCAGCCCTCTTTTTTGATGACGGAGGTGATTTTGATGAGGCCTCCCATCATGCCGTCGCCGAAGAAGTCGAAGGGCTTGACGTGGGTGGTGAACAAGGTGGTGACGTCGATGACGACGGCGGAGCTGTCCGCGGTGTAGGCCTTGACACCGTAGGCGTAGAGGATGGCGTCGCCGTAGTTTTTGCTGACGGCCTTCTGGAGGTTGTCGGTGGTGGCGGAGGAGGATATTTGGCGGAGGTAGACGGTGCTGTCCGTCCTGGTGAATTTGACGTGCAGCGGGGAGGTGGGCTTGTAGCCGACGTCGCAGAAGTCGGGCATGCTGACGGAGGAGACGGTGGAGGCGAGGAGCATCTCCCTGTCGAAGTACTTGACGGGGATCTCGAAGTAGAGCTTGTCGCCGACGCGCCGGAGGGTGATGAAGTTGCTGGTGGCGGTGACGACGTCCTTGCCCTTGAATAGTTTTTCGTAGGGTGTTTGTTTTTTGGGCGCCGGGGTTTCGGTGGTGGTGGTGGGTACTTTTTTCTTTTTCTTTCCCCAGGCGTTGGCGTCAGTGGCGCCGGCGAGCAGGATCATCGCGGTGATGAGAAGTGTGATGTAGTTTTTCATTTATTATTTATTTCGTGAATAGTTTTTGGAGATACCCGCGGGGGACGCACCGGTGGGTTGCCGGGGCGACCGCGCGGGGGTCTCGCTGTTTGTTATTTATTTTCCGGCAAAGAGGGATGCCACGCGGTCGGCCAGCGCCTCGCCGCGGAGGTCGACGCCGATGATGCATCCCTGGGGGTCGAGGAGGTACATCCTGGGGATGGCGGTGACGTTGTAGAGGGCGGCGATGGGGCATTGCCAGCCTTCGAGGGAGGAGACGTGGTGCCAGGCGAGGTCGTGCTTGTCGATGGCCGATAACCAGGCGTCGCGCTTGTTGTCCAGGGACACGCCGAGGATCTCGAAGCCCTTGACGTGGTATTTGTCGTAGATGGCCTTGACGTTGGGCACCTCCGCGAGGCAGGGGCCGCACCAGGATGCCCAGAAGTCGAGGAGGACGTACTTGCCGCGCAACGCCGACAGTTTGAAGGTGGAGCCGTCGGGGGCGGGCAGGGCGATTTCCGGGGCGATGCCGCCGATGTTGACGAGCTTGAGGTTTTCGATTTTGGCCTTGAGGTTTTTGCCGGGGTCGGATGCTTTGACGCGCGGGGTGAGGCGGTTGTAGTAGCCCTCGACCTCGTCGAAGGGGTACTCTTTGACGAGGAAGTCGCCGATCATGTAGGTGATGGCGTAGCTGTCGTTGGTGGTGTCGAGGAAGGCGCGGAGTTTTTTGTCGTACTCTTTTTTGAGGACTTCAACGTCGCGGTAGACGGAGTCGAGCTTGACGGAGTCGTCCTTGACTTGCATCATGAGCAGCATGCCGCCGAGGCTGACGAAGCCTTTGCCGGTGGCGAGGGCCTGGCTGTCCTCCAGGATTTTTTGCTCAGGGCTGCCGGTGATTTCCGCGAATTGGATCTCTTTGCCCGATTTGGCGCTGGTCTTGGTGGTGATTTTTATGGCGATGGGGACGCCGTCGAGGAGGATGTCGCGCTTGACCGTGCCGGCCGTGATTTGTCGCTTGTCGATGCCGGAGAGGGCGCCGGCGAAGTGGAAGGCGCCGTCGGTGACGGTGGCGGAGTCGACGGCTTGGTGTTCGCCCTTGGTGACTTCGCGCAGGAGGTAGACGGTTTTGCCGTCGCCGCCTTCCCACGTGCCGGTGATTTTGTAGCCGGACGTGGCGCATCCCGCGAGGGATAAGGCGCAGAGTGCAATCGTGATTTTTTTTCTCATCATTGTTTTATTTTTTTGGTTATGGGGTTTCAAACGAAAAGTTACGGGCTTCAACGGCCGGGGTTATTGGGCTTCGGCGGCCGGTTCCTTTTTTTGGAAGAATGTTTTGGCGTAGGCTTTTTTGGCGGCGTCGCGACGCTCGAACTCTGCCGTTGCCCGGTTGGCGGCGTCGTGCTCCTTGAGTTTCTGGTGCGCGAGGGCGAGGATGTCGTAGTAGTTGAAGGCAAATTCTATTTTTTCCGGTTGACGCGCCTGTATCTCCTCAATGCCACCGATGCAGGCGCGGATGAGGTTTTTGTCCTTGACGTTTTCGATGATGTAGCGGTAGGCGGCGGCGGTGAAGTTGGTTTCGGTTTGGAGCAGGCCTAATTCGCGGGCGTGCGCGAGGAGACGATAGCACTCCCCGGTGTCGCCGGCGAGCACGAGGGCGTTGATTTTTAATTGCGCCAGGTAGGTGGGGAATCCCTTGATGGCGTGCTTGGCGAGGAGGCCTTCCAGGTAGGCGGCGCGGTCGGCCAGCTGTTGCAGGGTGTCGGCGTCGCGGGTGGCGCGGGAGGTTTTGACGATCTCTTCGACGGCGGATTTCATGCCGGAGAGGAGTTGCGATTCCAGGGCGTAGCGGTCGACCTTCAGGCGAATCTGGTAGCCGCGCCAGATGTTTTGGAGGACGAAGTTGTACGGCTCGCCGTAGGGGTCTTTGATGTATTTCCCGACGAGTTGCCACACCTCCGGCTCCAGGAGGCGATCGACGGGGATGGTGGAGACGAACTCCTGGACGATGGCGGGGATCTTTTCGTTTTGGAAGGCGCCGGTGAGGGCGTTGACGTAGGCGCGGACGGTCTCCAGGTCGCGCGCTCCCGATTCGTAACGCGCTTGCGCGGCGAAGAGGGAGTTTCCTTCCAAACCGGCTTTCATGCCGGCAATGAGGGCGGGCGCTTCCTGGTAGCCGGCCATCTGGTGCACGACTTGGCCGTTGGCGTCAATGAGGAGGAGGGTGGGGAAACCGATGATGTTCTCCCGGTACTTGTCGTATAGCATCTTCCCGTCGCCCTTTTCCAGGTCGTATTGCGCGTTCACGAAGTTGGCGTTGAAGAAGTCGCCCACGTCCTTCCGCGGGAAGATGTTTTGCGCTAATCCCTTGCACGGGCCGCACCACACGGTGTAACAGTCCATGAAGACAAGGCGGTTTTGCTCCTTTGCCTGTTGCAATACCTGCTCCCACGGCTCGTTGACCATGAACTTGATTCCTTCATCTGCCTGTTCCTGCCCGAACAGGGTGAGTGTGCTCCCCGCGAATAACAGGGATAACATGATTCGTACTTTCATTGTTATAGTTTTTGATGAGTTTATTCCCCGCGGACGGGAAGGTTGAGAGTATCCGGGCAACCCTCGCGGATTGCCCGGAGTTTATCGCGTCACGAGGGGTCTTGTAATTCGATCCCCACGTATTCCTTGAAGTAGTTCTTGACGAGCTGCACTTTTTGCTTGATGCCTTCCGCCGCCGCCGGGCCTCCATGCGGGTACCTCCAGGCGCTGGAGCCGCCGGATTCGTCGTCGGCCGGCAGGCTTGCCACGTAGGCGTAGAAGGCCTCTTTTTCGACCACCGTTTTGGTGAGGACGAAGGCGGCGAAATCGCCGAAGTCATTCCCCACGGTGGCTTTCGCGCAGCTGGGAGCGATATAGTCCATGCCAAACAGACTCCTGCGGCTGTAGTCCAGGTCGCCCAGCCTCCCCGGTTTCAGGATCGCGCGTCCCAGCCAGTCCGTCGGGCCATCCGCAACCGTGGCCGTCCAGTAGCCGATGCTGGTGAAATTGCCGTCCCAGTAGGGGTAGTAGAGCGCTCCCAATGTCACGCCGGCCATTGCTTCGTCGAACAGGTCGGTGGTGACCTTCATAAATTCGTCCGGCCAGGGGAACACCTTGCTGTTGGCCAGCAGGCGCTCCACGAAGATGGAGATTAGCCCCTCCTTGATTTCCGGCGATCCGACGAAGTGTTCGTTGACGCCGCCAATCGTGAGGGATCCGCTGGTGACGTTGCCCAGGATGTTGTTGTATATGCTGTAACTCACGGGCGGGTCGGCGACCTCGTCGTTGTAGTCATACTGCATTTTCAAGGAGTCCACCAGCAGGATGACGGGCGGCATGTATTCCTTGATGAATCCTTCGGGGAAGATGCTGAATACCTCGCTTTCGATGTAGTCGATGACCCGGATGATGGCGTCCCCGTTTGTCGCGAGCACGTAGGGCATGCCCTCGATGGAACCCGTCCAGTTGTAGGCGTAGTCGACATCCGTGAATTGGTAACGGAACAGTACCCCATGATCCTCCAGCGCTTTTTTGATGCGCGTACCCGCCGGGGAGTCGTCGTCTACTTCAAAGCCGGTGGGAGGTTCCACCATCCCGCCCGGATCACTGATGTCGCAGGCGACAAACGCGCTCGCCACGAGGACGAGAAGTGTGATGTATTTCACGTGTTTCATGATATTTTAAATTAGAGGTTAATCTTGCGGTCTGTTGGGGCGCGGGTTAGGCTCCAGGGCGCTGCCGTTGTAGTCCAATTCGGCACGCGGGAACTGGAGGACATACGCGTCGTCCTCTGCTTCCAGGGTGTAGGTGGCGCTGTTTTTCCACTGGTGGACAATTTGGGGCTGGGTGGTGCGCCGCAAATCCCACCAGCGATGCAACTCCTCGAAGCAAAGCTCGCGGCGACGCTCCTGCCAGATGAAGTCGACAAGGGCTTGATCCGAGCCGAAATCGCTCGCCTGGAGCGCGACGTAGAGGGAGGGGTCGAAGCGTTTCACGCGTAATTCGTTTAAAACCTCGATGGCCTTGGCCTGGTCGCCCGCGTCACCTCGGCGCGCGTAAGCCTCGGCGAGGGAGATGTAAATTTCACCCGCGCGGAAGGCGAAACAGCCGTCCAGGTAGTTCACCGTGCGCTCGTACTTGGTGGTGATGTAGTCGTAGCGATAGGTGGGCACGCCGGTGGTGGGGGTGGGGGGCGCGTAGAACCAGTAGACTTTCCTGCGGTCGCCGGTGGCGTATTGCCAGATGATGCCGGTGGCAGGATCCTTGGCCGAAACCCGGTAGTAGACGCAGACGTTGCCGGTGGCGCCGGAGACGGTGGAGGGGGTGTAGGCCTGGCGGTAGACGTCCGTCGACCCCGACACGTAGTTGTAGCCGAATGTCCACGCGACTTCCGTGTTGCCCACGCTGAGGAATTTGCGCACGTTGTCCGCGTAGTTGTTGCGGGTGGTGTAGCGAATGTCGCCCGAAGTGGTTTCGGCGGAGATGTCGTGCAGCGGGTAGCGACCCAGGGCGCGGAATTTCTCGCCACACTCGATGGCTTTTGCCCAATCTTCCTTGTAAAGATATATGCGCGTGGCAAGGACGAGGGCGGCGGGGTAGCTAATCTCGTGAATGTTGTTGATTTTTTTATCCTCGAGGAGCTTCAGGGCTGCTTCGATGTCCTCCGTGATCACGTTCCAAACCTGCTCGATGGTGGCGCGGGATTTTACCTCCAGCGAGGGGGTAAAGTCGTCCTTCAACGGCACGCAGAGGTCGTCCGGTTGCGCCTTGTTGTAAGGCTTGGCGTAGAGGTTTGCCAGCATGAGGTAGGCAAAGGCGCGCGAGAAGGAGGCTTGCCCCTTGAGGATCTCTTTCTCCTCCAGGGTGCCCTCGCTGTCGTCCACGGAGAGGAGGCAAATGTTGGCCACCATCACCTGGTTGTAGAGATAGCGGTAGTTGGTGTTGACGAAATTGATTCCCTCCACGTTCTCCTGCCACTGGTAACAGGCGGACAACGGTTCCACTTTCGAATCCTCGTTTACCCAGGAGGCTACCGCGTTGGGCATGGTGCGGGCGTCGAAAAGCTCGATGTCGTCCGTCATGTAGGTGACAAAGCCGTAGGTGCCGTTGCTCGACACCAGGCGCTGAAAATATCCCTCGTATTGGAGGATTTCCTTGTACTGCGCCGTGGTTTTCGGGATTACCAGGTCTTGCGCCGATCGCTCCAAAAAGTCGCTGCATCCACCGAGGAGCATCCCCGCGGCAACGATCAATATGTTATAAACTAATTTCATAAATGGAGTATTTAATGTTTAAAAGCTCAAGCTAAACCCAAGGGTGTAAGTGCTGGGAGGTCTCACGTTCGCACTGCCCGACTGTTCGGGATCGCGACCGCGCCACGCTTTTTCGGCAATCAGGAAGAGGTTCGTCGTCTGGAACGAGATGTCCATGCTCTGCAGCCCAAGCGTCTTCAGGGATTCGCCGCGGAGGAGGTAGTTGATGCCAAGGCTATTCATGCGCAGGTTGTCGGTTTTGGCAATCATGATGTCCGACTTGTCATACAGATCCGTGCCGGGCGTGGTGGTGCGCACCTTGCCTCCCACGCTGACGGGGCGCTTCGGCAGATTTTGGAAGGCCGACACGTCGTAGAGCGCGGGGATGTTCGTGAAGGCTTCGTCGCCCGGTTTTTTCCAGCGATTGCCCACCTCTTTCGAGACGTTGTAGATCGGGTCAAAGACGTGGGAGTACTCCCCGTTGTAAAGCGCCGGCAAGCGACCGACTCCTCCCACGGAGAAGGTGAAATTCGTCCGCACGCGGAGGTTCTTGTAGCGGAAATTCAGGTTGAATCCTCCCGTCAAATCAGGGTTGGGAGCGCCGGAGCTTACGATGTCCACGGCGTCATCGTAGATGGTGTAGTTGGGCACCCGAATGGCGAGGGGATCCGACTCGTCGGACAGCGTCCACGAGGAGCCACTGCCGGCCAGATAGACGCCCGTCTCGCCACCTTCATAGAAGATCGGCAAACCCGTGGCGGGATCCAAGCCCGCGAAACGGTAAGACCAAAGCGTGCCGTATGCCTCGCCCTCCCGGATGACGTTTCCGTTCACCTGGTTGGCATTCCGGTTCTTTTGGTTGCTGCCCTCGATCAGCGAATTGGCCTTGGTGATCAGGTTTTTGTTGTGTCCCAACACGAGGCCAATGCCCACTTCCCAATCCTTGGTGCGGACGGGATAGCCCGTCACGTCCGCCTCGATGCCGGTGTTTGTCATCTTGCCACCGTTGATTTTGGTGAACTCCACGCCGTTGTACTGGGGCAATTCCGAGCGCAGGAGCATGTCCGTGCCGAATTTCTTGTAGGTCTCTACCGATCCCGATACGCGACCGTTGAGCAGGGCAAATTCCATCCCGACGGTGTAGCTCTCCGTCTTTTCCCAGCGAAGATCGGGGTTAGGCAACAGGTAGATGGAGGACATGTCGAAGTGCTTGTTCGCGTTGTAAGCCCTCAGCTGGGCAACCAGATCCGGGGAGGTGTTGCCGTCGACGTTTCCCTGGAAACCGTACGAGCCGCGGAAGGCCAGATAGTTGAAAATTTTGCTCTTCTCCATGAACTTTTCGTTGGAAAGGGTGTACTTGGTGGAGAGCGACCACACCGGCAGGAAGCGGTACTTCGGGTTCTCCCCGAATTGGTTGGAGGCGTCCGCGCGAATGTTGCCCGCGAAGATCAACTTGTCCCTGTACGTGTAGGAGGCGTCTCCCGCCCACGACACCGTGTTCTTCACGTTGTCGACAATGACCGGGGAGAGGAGCGATGCCGAAACAAGGCTGTTGTAGTTAACGTCGTTCACCTGCGGCGAAATCAACTGCCCCCTGTCGCCCCTCCAGCCGTAAGCCCTGCTCGAAAATCCCTTGGCGATAATGCTGCGCACGAGCGACCGTCCCGTCACGGAAAAGAGGTGGTCATCGTTGAAGGTGCGGGTGTAGGTGAACTGGTTGCGGATGGAGTAATCCGTCTCGCGCCGCTCGCTGTTCGAGAACGTGCCGCCGTACGGGAGCGGGGAGGCCTCCTCGTCAACCGAGAACGGGTCGCGTGCCCCGTAATTGTACCCCCTGATCCTGGCCACCAGGTTGGAGTGATCGCTAGCCCAGGCCTGCGAGGTGTTCCTGTTTTCGACGAACCCGGCGAGCATTTCGTAGCGCAAGCCGTTGACGATTTCCCAGTTGAGGGAGAGGGAGAGGTTCAAACTCGAAATGTTCGCCTCCTGCCCCGTCTCGTGCAGCTCGTTAATATAGTTGATCACCAGCGGCTCCTTGGCAGGATCAACGGTATATGAACTGTAGTTGGTGGTGTAATAGTGCAGCGATCCATCCTCGTTGTACGCGGGAATGGTGCGCGAGGTGGTACGCGCCCACTCGCTGGGGTTAACGCCGTTGAAACCGTGATTCTTCGTCGTGTTGCCCGACAATTTCAGGCTCACGTTGAAGTTGCTTCTCAACCACGAGTCGATGCTCATGGTGGCGTTATAGCGCCGGCTCTCGCTGGTGATGGCGGTACCCTGGCTGTCCGTGTATCCGAGGGAGGCGTAGTAGCGGGTTTGCTCGTTGCCCC
Source organism: Odoribacteraceae bacterium (assembly GCA_031267995.1). Classification (GTDB taxonomy): domain Bacteria; phylum Bacteroidota; class Bacteroidia; order Bacteroidales; family Marinifilaceae; genus JAIRKS01. The sequence continues at coordinate 10,963 of JAIRXZ010000114.1, forward strand.
CGCTGACGCTCACCGTGTGGTTATGGCTCATCGGGTTGCGAAAGAGCAGGTCGTACCAGTCCGTGTTGCGTTTGGCCATTTTGTCCAGGCCTGTCATGAACTCCTCGTGGGTAATCTCCTTGTTTTGGTACTGCATGTACAGCCCCTCGTAGCCAATGCCCGCGGGGAAACGACCGTAAGGGATTGCCTGTTCCATGATCTCCTGCGAAAGCTGGATGCGCTCGGAGGCATTCATCAGGTAACGTTGCTTGTAGGACTCGCGCGTGCTCAGCGTGACGTTGCCGCTATACCGTACCAGGGTACGCCCCACGTGCCCTTTTTTGGTTGTCACCACGATCACGCCGTTGGCCGCCTGGATACCGTAAATGGAGGTGGCCGCCGCGTCCTTCAACACGTTGATCGACTCGATGTCCTGCGGGTTGATCCCGGCGATGGCGTTACCGATCAGGTAATCGGCATCATCCCCGTTCAGGTTAATGTTGTCAATTTCTTGCAGGGAGTGCACCGTGGTCGGGTCTGACAGGATGATACCGTCCAACACCCACAGGGGGGTCTGGTTCCCCAGGATGGAGGAGGTGCCGCGGATACGGATCTTGGGGGTGGAGCTTGGCTCGCCGGAGGTGGTGATCACCGACATACCGGCCACCTGCCCCGCCAACATCTGGTCGACGGAAAACTTGGCCCCTTGCAAAATATCTTCGGCATCCAGCCGCTTCACCGACCCTGTCACCTCGTGTTTCGGGATACTCTTGAACCCCGTGACAATCACGTCATCGAGGTGCAGCAGATCCTCCTCGAGGACGATTGTCCACTCGCCGCTCTCCGGGCGGTTCGCCAGCGGGAGCGTGCGGCTCTTCATGCCAATAAAGGTGACGAACAGCTCCTGCGCCCCCTTTTCGGGCAGGCCGAGGCGGAACTTGCCATCGGCATCCGTGATCGCCCCCACCATGGTGCCCTTCACCTGCACCGCGCTGCCGGGGAGCGGCTTGCCATCGGCATCCACCACCCGACCCGTGACGAAGCGGGAAAGTTGCGGTTGTTGTTTCGCCGGGTTGCTCAACTTCGGGGAGATGACGATAATCTCCTCCTCCACGAGGTACCACAACCTCGTCTCCTGCAGGCAGGCGGCCAGCACGTCGGAAAGCTCCATGTTTTCCGCCTTCAGCGTGACGCGCGCGGCCCCTCGCAACTCGTTGCTGCTGTACACGAACTCGTACCCTGTCAGCCGGGTAATCTGCTGGAACACCTCCTGCAACGTGGCGTCCCTCACTTCCATGTTCAAGCGCGCCTGGGCGTGCGCCACGGCATTGACCGTTGGCAGGGTCAACGCGAACACGAAAAGTAACACTTTAACGGTTAAAGCCCATTTCCGGAGGACGGGGAAAGACGTTCCCGTGTCGGAATCTCGACATTTTTTCATAGATTTGCGTGTTTTTAATTAATATTTGGTCATACCCCGTGGCATGACCCTTCATCGAGGGGAGACGTTGGCGCGTCTCCCCGTTTGCCTTCACTCCTTTTCCACGAACAGGGTGCGCCCCTCCAGGTTGAAGTGGACGCGCGCCGCCAGCTCCAGCAGGTGTAGCACCTTGTCGATATCCTCGTACTTGGGCAGGTTGCCCGTGTAGCGGATCTCCTTCAGCGAGGGGTAGCGGATGTAGACGTTGATGTCGTACCACCTTTCCAGCTTCTTCAGCACCTCCTCCAGCAGCTCGTCCTCGAAGACGAAACGCTGTTTCCACGCGATGTAGGGGGCGACGTTCACCGCGCGCACGCTCCACTCCCGGCCGTCCCACGTCAGCTGCTCGCCGGGGCGCAACCGCGCGCGTTCGCCCCCGCAATCCACTTCCACCGATCCCGTTAGCAGCGTCGCTTGCTGCCGCTCGTCCGGGTAGACTTTCAGGTTGAACGAGGTTCCCAACACCCTCACCTGCATCTTCGCGCCGGAGACGATAAAGGGGCGATCCGGCTGGTGGGTGACGTCGAAAAAGGCCTCGCCCTCCAGCTCCACGCGGCGCTCCGGGCCGTCGAAGCGGTTCGGGTAGCGGATCCGCGACTCGGCGTTCAGCGTGATCAGCGTGCCGTCGGTCAGCTCCAGCTGGTACTCCCCGCCGCGGGGCACGTCCAGCACGTGCCACAGCACGTCGCCATCGGCCTGTTCCCGGTAGGCCAGGCGGGAATTGCCCTCTCGCGACACCTCCGCCGGCAGCGCCACCGTCGAGTCCTCGCGTTCGCCCAGCATGATCGTTTGCCCTTGCCCCAGCGTCAGCCGCGCCTTGTAGGTGCCGTGCGACACCAGCTCCTCCTGCGTCACCACCGTCACGCGGGGGGCCGTCGGCGCGAGCCGCGAGTGCAACGCCCACGCCGCGCCCGCCAGCAGGGCGACCACCGCCGCGCGGGTTGTCCAGCGGTACAGGCGGCGCGAGAAAGCCCGTCGGGCGGGATCCACCCGCTTCCAGGCACGGCGGGGATCGTGGCGCCGGTAGAGCGAGAGGTTCTCGCGCAGGTAGTCGTCGTCCTGCATTTTATCGAGAAACAGGCCGTGCTCCTCCCGCGCCGCCAGCCACCGGTTCAACTCCTCCTGTTGCCCCGGGGTCAGCTCTTTCTTCATCGCGGCGATGATCAGCTCCACCAGCTTTTCTCGCGTAAAGTCCTCGTTTTTCATTATCTCGATTTATTGACAGATTTTGCTCGACGCCCGCCACGGGAGCGGGTTCGAGGGCGAGCATGTCGACCGTCGCGCCGCTGACGTGGCGTATAACCAGTTCATAAAACCGGCAAACACGTGAAAAGGAGTACACGAGGAATTGCTTTTATTCACGGGCACGCGGCACCCCCGATCGTCAACGACGGGGCGCGCGGCGGGGTGTCCCGCTATTCCTCTAAAACCGCGCGAGGGCGTTGTGAATCACGCTGCTCGCGCGGGGCAACACGCTGGGTGTGATGGTCGCCAACGCGAGCGTGATGGTCGCCAACGCGAGTGTTTTGGCGAAAATCACGGGTGTGACAAAGAAAATCACAGGTGTGATATTTTTTATCACGGGTGTGATTATGAAAATCACAGGTGTGATATTTTTTATCACAGGTGTGATTATGAAAATCACAGGTGTGATATTTTTTATCACAGGTGTGATTATAAAAATCACAGGTGTGATATTTTTTATCACAGGTGTGATTTTCTTTGTCACAGGTGTGATAAAATCGGGTTCTCCCCGTTTACTTGCATCGTTCGGTATTTTTTCGTTGGTTTCGGTGGTGTTTCCCGCCCTCTTTCATCCCTTTTTCGGTGGGAGCGGGGAGGTTGCTACAGGTTCTCTGCAACCTCCTACAAATTCTCTACAACTTCCTACAAGTCATCTATAAAGAGCATGAGTACCCACAGATCTTCGGGTCTCAGTCGTTTCCGCAGAAACTCCTTGGCGCGGCGGCGGTGCGTCTTCACGGTAGTTTCGGCGATGTTCAGTCGGATGGCTATTTCGCGGATATCCTTTTGTTCGATATAGCTCAGGGTGAACACCTCGCGGCACTGCGTCGGCAACTCCTCCACGGCCTCGAAGAGCGCCTTGAAGACGTCGGCCTCCACCTGGAGGAGGAGGAAATCGTCCTCCACGTGGCTTTCCTGCGCCATGTTTTCGCGTATCCGCTGGCGGTTATTTCGCTTCTCCAGGTAGTTCAACGCCTTGTTCTGCACCGAGGTGTAGAGGCACGCCTTGACGGCGATAAAGTTCTCGAACGAGAGTTCCTTCTCCCAGAAGCGGATAAACACCTCCTGCACCACGTCGCGCGCGGCCTCCTCGTCCTTCAAAATCTTGGTGGCGAAGAAACAGAGGGGCGCGTAGTACGCGTGAAACAACTCCTCGAATGCCAGTGTATCCCTGGTATTCAAGCGCGTTGTTAAATCTTGTCCCGGGATGCTTCCCATGTCTCGTCAGTTGTAACGCCGTTAAAAAATAGTTTATCAAGCAGTTTTTTCTCGAAGGTGGTGTGCCGCGAGCGCTCGTTTTTTCTCCCCGTTCGGGCGCTCGCTTTTGGCGATTGGTGGCGGGGATTCACGCTTTTTTGTCACCCCTGTACGCGTGTTTACCCGCCGGCCGGTCGCGAAAGTAATGAATAATCTTAACGGGACAATTTTGTTTTTCGTTTTTATTAGTAACTTTGGCGGCACGGCCACCAGGCGCCCACCCTCTATAGAGAACCTTAATAAATAATTACTTATGACACGAAACAAAAACTCTTACACCACCGGAATCTTTATCATCGGGATTCTCTTTTTCATCTTCGGGTTCGTGACATGGCTGAACGCCACGTTGATCCCGTACCTGAAAATCTCTTGCGAGCTGACGAAAAGCCAGAGCTACTGGGTCACCTTCGCTTTCTACATTGCCTACTTTTTCATGTCGCTTCCCTCGGCCTGGATACTGCGCGTAACCGGCTACAAGAACGGCATGATGCTGGGGCTGTTCATCATGGCCATCGGGGCGCTGCTATTTATCCCGGCCGCCAGCACGCGCACTTACGAGCTGTTTCTGCTGGGACTGTTCGTGATGGGGACGGGGCTTTCCATCCTGCAAACCGCCTCGAACCCTTACGTGATCGAGCTGGGGGCGCCGGAAAGTGCCGCCAAGCGCGTCAGCATCATGGGCATTTGCAACAAATTCGCGGGGGCTATCAGCCCGCTGATCCTCGGATCCGTCGTCCTGAAGGATGTCGACTCGCTCACCGAGAGACTCACGGGGATGGACGCCATGACGAGGGCCGTGGAGCTGGACATCCTCTCGTCCAAGGCCATCGTTCCCTACATCATCATCATGGGTGCGCTGGTGCTGCTCGGCCTGTTCGTGCGATTCTCCCCGCTGCCCCAGATCGATAGCCTGGAGGAGGCGGACGTCAAGAAGGACGACGCGTACCGGTCGATATTCTCCTACCCGCACCTGTGGATCGGCGCGCTCACCCTCTTCCTCTACGTGGGGATGGAGGTAATCGCCGTCGACACGCTGATTAACTACGCCAATTCGCTGGGCATAAGCATGGACAAGGCGAAAGTCTTCCCCACCTACTCCATGATCATGCTGATCGTCGGCTACATCATCGGCATCATCTGCATCCCCCGCGTCATCAGCCAGTCGCGTGCGCTGGAGATCTGCGCCGTGCTGGGCGTGGTAGCCGCCGGGGGGCTGCTGCTGGTACCCGCCGGGCTGTCGGTGTGGGCGGTAGTCCTCTTTAGCCTGGCCAACTCGCTGATGTGGCCTGCCATCTTCCCGCTGGCCATCTTCAAGCTGGGTCGTCACACCAAAACCGGCTCCGCCATCCTCATCATGGCCATCGCCGGTGGCGCCATCCTGCCGCTGCTGTACGGCTACCTGGCCGACCTGCCAAGCATCGGCGGGCAACTCGCCTACAGCGTCATCGGGCTGCCGTGCTACCTTTTCATCCTCTACTTCGCCGTTGCCGGGCACAAGGTGGGGCTGGGCAAAATCTCTTGATCGCCACGCGTGAAGAGGGCAAGATTTACCTTCATCATCTCCCGTTTCAGAGGATTGCTACTGGCGCCAGGCCGGGAGTGGAAGGTAATTAGCGACGAACGTCCCGGGGGGGTAACGCCCTTCCGGGATTTCGTCGTTTTGCCCTGCGGGCTACTCTCCCTCCTCGTCGTGCTGCTGCGCTGGACGTCGGCCGACCCCACCATCGCCCCGCGCTGGGGCATCATCAACTTCGTGGCGTGCACGGCGGGATGCTACCTCACGCTTCGCCTCGCCCGGCTCCTCCTCGCCGCGGACAGCGAGGAGATCGCCGCCACCCTCCCGAAGCTGGTGGGCTACGCGTTCGCCATCTACATCCCCTTCCGCTCGCTGGCGATGGGGCTGCCCGGCGACTTCATCGGCGAGCTCCTCTCCGTGTGCAGCCTCTACTCCCTCTACATCCTCTACGCGGGCATGGGCGCCCTCACCACGCTGGACACCGCGCGGCGGCGGGGCGGCGCCTTCCTCGTCGGGCTGCTCGTGATAAGCCTCCCGTGGATCATCACGCGACTGCTGGTCATCCTCCTCGACATGCCCGTCATCATCATATAAAACATGAACAACAACCTCAACATCAAAAACAGGCGCGCCTCCTTCGACTACGAATTCATCGAAGAATACACCGCCGGCATCGTCCTCACCGGCACGGAAATCAAATCCATACGCGCCGCCAAGGCCAGCCTCGTGGACGCCTACTGCTACTTCCACGGCGGCGAACTTTGGGTCAAAGGCATGTACATCGCCGAATACAAACTCGGCACCTACTACAACCACGTCGAGCGACGCGAGCGCAAGCTCCTCCTCACCGGCAAAGAACTCTACAAGCTGGAACGCAAAACCAAAGAAAGCGGCCTCACCATCATCCCCGTCCGCCTCTTCCTCAACGAAAAAGGGCTGGCAAAGCTACGCGTCGCCCTCGCGCGCGGCAAAAAAACATACGACAAGCGAGAATCCCTCAAACTCAAGGACGCCCGACGCGAAATGGATCGCCACCTCAAACACTAACCCCCTCCCCCCCGCCGCCGTGTAACCCGCCACCCGCCTTTCCCGTAGTTTCGGGCATAAAAGTGTGTGAGCGTAATTTTCATGAATGAACAGTATCGAGCTTTGGTCACCGACCAAATTGTTAATGCTTTGCGACAAGGGGATCACAAGGCCTACGAGACCATTTTCGTCAAATACTTCCCCAAGGTAAAATACTACATCAGCGGCTTCACCCGGTCGGACGTCCTCGCCGAAGAACTCGCCCAAGAAGTATTCCTCAGGCTATGGGAAAACCACGAGGCGGTAAAACCGGCCGTCAAAAGCCTCATATCCTATCTCTTCACCATCGCCTACCGCGCCGCCATCGACTGGGTGCGAGGCCGCCAGGTGCGCGACTCCTACTACAACGACCAAAGCAAGTGCCAGGAAGAAACCACCTCCACGGAAGAAGACTACATCGCCCAGGAAACCCGCCTCTTCGTCGAGCAAATCGTCAACCAGATGCCCGCCCGCCAGCAAGAAATCTACCGCATGAGCCGCCACATGGAGATGAACAACGACGAAATCGCCGCCCAACTCTCCATCAGCAAGCGCACCGTCGAAAACCAGCTCAGCCTCGCCATAAAACGAATCAGGAACGCCTTCTACAAAGAAACCTGAACCGCCACGCCGCCGAAACCCTCCGCGCCCCGTCCCGCCCCCGGCAAACTCTCGCGGATTCGCGCTATCTTCGCGCAACAAACAAAAACGACCATGATAAAATTAGGCATGTACAACCACCTCACGGTGCAGCGGATAGTAGAAATCGGCATCTACCTCGACGGCGGCGAACAATGGGGCGACATCCTCCTCCCCAACGCCAGCGCCACCCCCGGCGTCAAAGAAAACACCAGCGAGGGCGACACCCTCGAAGTATTCATCTACTTCGACTCCGAGGACAGAATTATAGCCACCATGGAACGCCCCCTCGCCATCGTCGGCGACTTCGCCATGATGACCGTCATCGCCACCAGCCCCGTCGGCGCCTTCCTCGACTGGGGACTCCGCAAAGACCTCCTCCTCCCCTTCCGCGAACAGCGCGGCCGCGTCGACATCGGCCAGCAACACCTCGTCCGCGTCTACATCGACGAAACCACCGACCGCGTCGTCGCCTCCGCCCGCTGGGGGCGATTCCTCGACCGCCAGCCCGCCGACTACCAACCCGGCCAGGAAGTCAACCTCCTCGTCGCCCAGCGCACCGACCTCGGCTACCGCGTCATCGTCAACAACGCCCACGAAGCCATGATCTACACCGGCGAAATCTTCCGCCCCGTCCGCCCCGGCGACCGCCTCACCGGCTACATCAAAACGACCCGCCCCGACGGCAAAATCGACTGCGCCCTCCAGCGCAACGACGGCCACGACGAAATCGAACGCCTCGCCACCCTCCTCCTCCAGCGCCTCCGCGAAGCCGGCGGCCAGCTACAAATCTCAGACAAAAGCGACCCCGCCGACATCCAGGCCCTCCTCGCCTGCAGCAAGAAAAACTACAAAAAAGCCGCCGGCGCCCTCTACCGACGCGGCCTCGTCAACATCACCGACACCCGCCTCCTCCTCGTCGACAACCGTCCCCCCCGCCCCTGAACCG
>JAIRXZ010000124.1 GCA_031267995.1 Odoribacteraceae bacterium
GAGAAGTTCTCGAAGTCGGTGGAGGGGTAGGAGGTGTCGAGCCAGTTGGGGTCTTTCACGATTCCGTTTTCGATGACTTGCATGGGGAATGTTTGGCGGTTGGCGTTGCGCATGGCGAAGGCGGGGGCGCTGATGGAGCCGACGGTGAGGTCGCGGTCGAAGCCTCCGTCCTGGACGGCTACCTTGGCGACGGCGCGCTTGACTTGTATGGCGATGGTGTTTTTGGCGGCGTAGTCAGGGCTGGTTTGCGCGACGAGTTCGGGCGCTTCCATCTTGCCGCTGAACATGACGAGGCCGTTGGAGCTTTTCAGGTCGGAGAGTCCTGCCGCCCATGCCTGGGTGAGTTGTCCCGTTGTGGTGATGCTTGGGAAGCTGGAGGGGAGGTTGATGCCGGCGGCGACGAGTTTTTTGCCGATGGTGGCGCGGATGGTGACGCTGGTTTTGGAGTTGTAGGTGTCCGAGTCGGGGTCTTTATCGATGTCGGCTTCGGCGAGGCGTACGCGGTTTTCGAGTTTCTTGGTGGCTTCGTCGAAGATGAAGACGTCGATGGTTGTTACTTTTAGCTCGTCGGCGGTGGCGTTGGCGTCGGTGGTGGCGCGGGTGGCTTGCTCGGGGAAGGAGATGTTGAGTTTCATGTTTGTCTCTTCGCCGGCGGCGGGTGTGTAGTTGTCTTGCTTGTCGCAGCTGGTGAGCGCCATGATGGTGGCGAAGAGCGCGATGATTGTCTGTCTGAAATTTTTGTTTGTCATAATCGTTTTGTTTTTAAATTGTTTTAGTGTGTTTGTTTATTGTTGTTCGATGTTGATTTTAACGTGGGTGGCGCGACGGAGGCGGGGGAAGTGGGTGGCGTGGAGGGCGCGGTAGGTGGTGCCGCCGTCGATGTTTTTGAGTAGGGCGATGGCTTCTTCGTCGGTGTTTTTGCCGGCGAGGGTGTCGTCGATGATTTTCCTGATGTCGCTTTCGCGGGGGTCCCCGGAGGCGGCGACCAGGGCGATGAGGCCTTTCCAGTCTACCTGCCCGTTGAGGGTGAGGATGCAGCCCGGGGAGAGGGCGGTGTGGCGGGCGATGAGGCGGCGGAGGGCTTCTGCCCTGTCGCGGGCAAGGCCGCGGTTGGTGGCCGGGGCGCCTTCAGGGGAGGCGAAGCCGGCGATGATGAGGCCCGTGATTTTTTTGCCGGTGGTTGTTTGGAGGGCGCGGAGGGTGTCGATGATCGAACGGATGGCGCTGGCGTTGTCGGCGAAGAGGGTGTCGATGGTGCGGCTGCCCTGGCGGAAGTGGATGGCGGGGGGTGGTGCCGGGGCGGTTTCGACGGTTGCCGGTTGTTCGATTGTCGGTTGTTCGATCACCGGTTGTTCGGTTGCTTGCTTTTCGCTTGCCGGTGTTTCGATTGCCAGTATGGTGGCGATTTTTACTTTGGCGATGGTGATGGCGCGGGTGGGGCGAGGGGTGGTGCAGCATCCGACGGTGATTCCTTCCAGGGTGAGGGTGGCGTTTTCCATCCAGGGTTGGTAGGGGGCGGTGGCGGTGTAGGTGAGGGGGGTGCCGGGACGGACGCGGAAGGTTTCCCTGTCGGCGAAGCGGGTGCCGGCTGCCCATTCGTGCCGCTGTTGGGCGGTGGCTGCCACGCGGTTTTGTATGACGATGATGGGGAGGGTGGCGCGATGCTGCCCGCGGGTGACTACCGGCGAGAGGTAGAGGGTGTTGCCGGGGGTTACGGTTCGCTTGGCGGTGGCGATGGTGAAGCGTATCTCCAGGTTTTCGCCGCTTTTTTCGATTCTGGTTTCCGCGATTTGGAGACCGGTTTTCCTGTCCCCGGCGCGGGCGGTGACGGAGGCTGCCGCGAGTAGTGTCGTGAAGAGTATCGTTGTTTTCATGTTTTCTTATTTGGTGATGTGGGCGATGGTGATGGCCAGGCGGGTGGGGCCGATGTAGAGGCTCCTGAAGGGTTGGTGGCCTTCTTCGCAGAGGCGGCAGTCGTAGCGGTCGTGTGCCAGTCGCGCCGCGCCTATCGCGCCGTTGAGTTCCAGGTTCCAGCGGCGGCTGATGATCAGGTTGTAGCCGTAGGAGATGCCTGCCCCGAGGGCGCTTCCCTCGTACCTGTAGCGCTTGTCGAAGAGCAGCGGGAGGCGGTGGTTGCTGATGTTGTAGCGACCGTAGAAGATGTTCGCGCCGAGGAAGTGGCCGTTGAAGCGCTCGCATGACCAGTAGCGGATTTCGGGGCGGGCGATCCAGTAGACCAGCTTTTTGTTGTCGTCCTCCATCGTGTTTAGGTTCCAGGGGTTGTAGGCGCCGGTGAGTTCGAGGGTGAGGCGGTTGTTGAGGCCGATTTCGATGCCCAGGTTGGGGGTGAGCGTGGCGGCTTGCAGGAGGTTGCTCTTGATGGCGAAGCGCGGCAGGCGGTGCTGGGCGAGGGCGATCTCCCCGAGGGGGTCGCGATGGAGGAGGGGGGCGATGGTGGCGGTGTCGCGATGGCCGGCGGGGTTTAGCTCCAGGTTGGTGGGGCGGGCGTTGGCCGGTATGGGGTCGAGTTGTTCGCGGTTTTGTTTGGCGAGCGGCGGGCGGACGGGGCTTTCCGGACGCGTGAGGACGATGTGTTTGCTCACGATGATGTAGTTGTTGCCGGTGCCCGCGAGGATTTGCCGGAGGGCGCGATCGAGTGTCATCTCGGTGGCGTCCAGCGTGACGCTTTTCTTGATGTCGATCCGCGAGTGGTTGATGGCGAAAGTGTAGGGGGTTTGTGACATGATGGTCAGGAAGGCGTTTTCAACGGTCAGGCCGCGGTGTTCGAATCGCACGGTCTCGTCCTGTGCCCGCGCCGCGATGGCGGTGCACATCAGGCCTGAGAGGAGCGCGAGCTCGCGGATGTTCGTTTTTATTTTCTTGCTGATCGATTTCATCGTGTTCACTTTATTTTGTTCGCTTTGTTCTGTGTTAAATGCGTCTTGGGTGGCTTGTTCTTCCCCTCGTTCCCGCGTTTATTTAGTTAAATGATGTTTATTCGGGTGGGTTACGCGATGGTGATGCTTTCCCTGATGCTTCGGCGAGCGTACGAGATCTGTTTCTCGACGGCCTTTTGACTGAGGCTAAGGTGCGTGGCTATCTCGTTGCTGCTCCAGCCGCGGAAGCTAAGTTCGAATATTTTCCTCCTCTGCTTGGGCATGTGGTTGACCACGTCCGTGATGTGTTGTTCCATGTCCTTGGCGATTAAGGAGGCGTCGGTCGAGTGGGTGGTGTTCTCCGAGAAGTCCTGTTGTTTCAGGTAGTTCGTGCGAACTTTTTGCTTCCTGTAGTAGTCGGCCATCGTGTGGCGGGCAACGGTGAAGAGGTAGCCTCTGATGTTTTTCTGGGGGTCGATTTTCTGACGGTCGATCCAAACCGTGGTGAAGATGTCTTGTGTGAGTTCTTCCGCCAATATCTCCGAGTGCGAGAGCATCGTGATGTACCGGATCAACGGTTTGACGAATTGCGTGTAGAGTTTCTGGTAGGCCCTGTGGTTGCCGTTTCGAAGCGATTCCAGTTCCTGGTGCGTGAGAGAATCCGTTGGATTTTCACGCGGGTTTTCGATCATTGGTGTTTGCTGACTGTCTTTCTTGTTGTCCTGTTCGTTCGTGTTAATCGTGTGCATTGTGTTGTTGTTTTTTTGATGAATCCTGTGGGGTCATGCTCGCGTCTGCTGACGTTGCAAGTGGGATGCGCAAAAATTTCTTTTTACTCCTGTTACAAGGACGTGAGGTTTTTGTTCACTCGGGTAGGAATATTACAAACCACATGCCGACAGGTTTTTTCGACTGTTTTCCAGGTGTCGTCTGTCATGAAAATTTTTTGCTATTTATTTAAATTGCTATTTTATAGTACACTTACTTGTTTTCGGCGTAAACATTTGTGGTGACATAATGACGTTTCACGTGATAATTTGCATGACAAAATAGCAAACACATCCAATTCTCACGGGGAACGGGGGGTGTTGGAGTGGCACGCGGGGACATTTTCTACCGGGTAAACGGAGGAAATCCGGTGGATTCGCCTACTTTCGCGTCATGGATCTCTATTATTTCAATCCTGACAACGAAATGGCCATCGCCCACGGGAAAGCGGGCTACACGCCGCCGGCAAACGTCGCGCGCATGTCTCGCGATTTGGGCTATCTACCGGCCTACCTCGCCGGGCAAGAGGACTGCATCCTGCTGGACGAGCCGGCAGACGCCCGTTTCCTGGAGGAACGCCGGGAGATACTGGGGATAGAGAGCCGGACGGTCACCCTGTCGGAAGCGAAAAACCTGCATTTCCACGCCCTGCGCCCCTGGGGATGGGGGCCACGCGTCAACGGGCTGCTTGACGGGATTCCCGTCGACGCGGGAGGGCGCGAGGGTTGGCACCCGGATAAAAAGGAGCTATACAGCCGGCGGACAGCCTCCGCGCTGCTGCAATTGGTGCGGGACGAATTGAATCTGCCGGAGAGTATCATCCCGCACGTGGCGAGCAGCGTCGAGGAGGTAGTCGCCCTGTCGCGGCGCCATCCTCTCGTGATCAAATCCCCCTGGTCGTCCTCCGGCAGGGGGGTGTTGATGACGAAGAACAGCCTGGGACGCAAGGAGGAGGAGTGGCTGGCAGGAGCGTTGCGCGGCCAGGGATACGTGATGGTGGAGCGCAAATTAGACAAGATAATTGACTTCGCCCTGGAATTTTGGATGGAGGCGTCCGGGGATATCCGCTACCTGGGTCTCTCCAAATTCTTCACGGGGGAGCGAGGGAACTATCTTGCTAACTACGTGGGGCCGCAGGCGCGCATCGAGCGAGAACTCGAACAATACGGCGTGCCGCGGACGGTACAGGAGAGCCTCGCGCGCGCGTCGCGGGAAATATTAGGCGGTCACTACCGCGGCCCCCTGGGCATCGACATGCTGCTCTACCGCGACGACGAGGGAACGCGCCGCGTCCACCCCTGCGTGGAGATCAACCTGCGCTACAACATGGGCATCGTGGCGCTATCCCTCGCCCGCCGCCACCTCGCCCCGGACGGCGAGGGATTTTTCCAAATCTCGCGCTTTTCTCGCCCTGGAGAGGCCTGTCGCGCTTGCGAGGCACGCGCGGCAATTATCCAATCGGGACGCCTCCTATCGGGCTATCTCCCACTGACTCCCGTGCGCGAGGAAACCCGCTTCGTGGCCGGCCTGACATGCACCGAAGCACCGCGGGAAAATTATCGTTGAACCCCGACAACGTTCGTTTATTTGCTTTTAAATCCCTACATTTGTATGTTTTTTTATAATAAACAATATGAGTGAAGAAATAAAGCAAACATCAGGTTATTCAGCGGATAGTATACAGGTTTTAGAAGGTTTGGAAGCCGTGAGAATGCGTCCCTCCATGTACATTGGTGACGTCAACTCGAAAGGGCTACACCACCTGGTGTACGAGGTGGTAGACAACTCCATTGACGAGGCGCTGGGGGGATTCTGCAAGACCATCGACGTGGTCATTCACGAGGACAACTCGGTCACCGTGGCGGACGACGGGCGCGGTATCCCGACCGGTCTCTACCAAAAAGAGAACCGATCGGCGTTGGAGGTCGTGCTGACCGTGCTGCACGCCGGTGGAAAATTCGACAAAGGCTCCTATAAAGTCTCCGGAGGCCTGCACGGCGTGGGAGTATCCTGCGTGAACGCCCTCTCCACGCGGCTGATCGTGGAAGTTTGCCGGGACGGTCAGGCATGGCGTCAAGAGTATTCGCGGGGAGTGCCCCTGGCGGACGTGGCGGTGATCGGCGAGACCGACCGCACCGGCACGACAATCACCTTCCTCCCCGACGACACCATCTTCTACGTCACCGAGTACAAGTACGACATCCTGGCCGCCCGCCTGCGCGAATTGGCCTACCTGAACAAGGGAATACGCCTCTCCCTGAAGGACGAACGAGTGATAGACCCGGACACCAACTGCCACAAACAAGAGACCTTCTACTCGGAACACGGCCTGCGCGAATTCGTGGAATACCTGGACGCCAACAGGGAAAAATTGATCGAGGACACCATCCACATCACCACCGAAAAGGGCAACGTCCCCGTGGAAGTAGCCCTGCGCTACAACACGGAGTACAAGGAAAACGTCTTCTCCTACGTCAACAACATCAACACCATCGAGGGCGGCACCCACCTGGCCGGCTTCCGTCGCGGCCTCACGCAAACCCTGAAAAACTATGCGGACGCCTCCGGCATGTTGGCCAAAGAAAAGCTGGAAATCAGCGGCGACGACTTCCGGGAGGGGCTGACGGCCATCATCTCGGTGAAGGTAGAAGAACCGCAGTTCGAGGGGCAAACCAAAACCAAACTTGGAAACACGGAAGTAGGCACGGCCGTGGCTCAAGCCGTGAGCAGCACGCTGGCCAACTACCTCGAGGAGCACCCCAAGGAAGCCAAAATCATCGTCGACAAGGTAATCCTCGCCGCGAAAGCGCGCCACGCCGCCCGCAAGGCGCGGGAGATGGTACAGCGCAAAACGGTACTCTCCGGCTCCGGCCTGCCCGGCAAGCTGGCCGACTGCTCGGACAACGACCCCGTGAACTGCGAAATATTCCTCGTCGAGGGAGACTCGGCCGGCGGCACCGCCAAGCAGGGTCGCAACCGCCGTTTCCAGGCGATCCTGCCATTGCGGGGCAAGATACTGAACGTCGAAAAGGCACAGTACCACCGCGTGTGGGAGAGCGACGAAATCAAAATCATCTTCCAGGCGCTCGGCGTCACCATCGGGACGACGGAGGACAGCAAAGCCGTCAACCTGGAGAAAATCCGCTACCACAAAATCGTCATCATGGCCGATGCCGACGTGGACGGTGCGCACATCGCCACCCTCATCATGACCCTCTTTTTCCGCTACATGCGCCCGGTCATCGAGAACGGCTACCTCTACATCGCCACCCCCCCCCTCTACTCCGTGAAAAAAGGCAAGGAACAGCGTTACTGCTGGACCGAGGAGCAACGCCTTCACCTGATACAGGAAATGGGCGGCGGCCGGGAGGCAAGCATGCACATCCAGCGCTACAAAGGTCTCGGGGAGATGACCGCCGAGCAATTATGGGACACCACCATGAACCCGGAGGGCAGAACACTACGCCAGGTAACCATCGAAAACGCCGCCGAGGCCGACCACATCTTCTCGATGCTCATGGGCGACGACGTACCACCACGGCGGCAATTCATCGAGCAAAACGCCACGTACGCCACCATCGACGCCTGACCCCCTCCTTCACTTCAACTACCAAAAACCTCCCGGTCAATTCACCGGGAGGTTTTTTTATATCATCGCGTTTACAGCACCCGCTGGCGCGGGCTTGTAGCCCGTGCCACCATCCGAAAGAGTACCCGTTCGTTGGCACGGACTGCAACTCCGCGCCAGCACCGGGGTGTTACCGTCG
>JAIRXZ010000142.1 GCA_031267995.1 Odoribacteraceae bacterium
TTAAGCCCGGAGGTTCCGGGCTTAAACCCGGAAGTTCCGGAGATCGCTCCGAAGGTTCCGGAGTTCGCTCCGGTGGTTCCGGGGAGAACTCCGGGAGTGTTGGGATTGATCCCCATTGAGTAGTTATTCACAGCGGGTTATCCATTTATTCTCCTGTCGAGTTCCTGGGCGATAAACGACGCCACGTCATCGGCGTAGGTGTTCATGCCGAAGCCCGCGTCGTAGCCCAATTCCTTGGCGAACTCGTGGGTGAGACGCGGCCCGCCGCAGGCAAGAATCACGCGCGAGCGCATCCCCTCGGCCTCCAGCATCTCGACGAGTTCGGTGAGGTTTTGGACGTGGACGTCCTTCTGGGTGACGGTCTGCGACACCAGGAGGGCGTCGGCCCGGAGGGTGATGGCGCTGGCGATAAATTCCTCGTTGGGCACCTGGCTGCCAAGGTTGTGCGCGCGGAACATCTCGTAACGCTCCAGTCCGTGGTGACCGGCGAAGCCCTTCATGTTCATGATGGCGTCGATGCCGACGGTGTGGGCGTCCGTGCCGGTGCTGGCGCCGACGACGACGACGGGACGACCGATGCGCTCCTTTATAAAGGCGTCCGTTTCGCGCATCTCCCAGCGCGAGGAGGCGACCTTCGGCACGCGTATGGCGGTGAAATCCACCGTCTTCGTGCAGCTGCCGTAGCAGTTGAAGAAGGTGAAGCCGGGGGTGAGTTCCTTGCTGTAAACCACCTGGGGACGGTCGAAGCCCATCTCGCGCATCAGCTGGCGGGCGGCCTCGGCGGCCTCTTCGCCGTCGGGCAGGGGGAGGGTGAAGGAGAGCTGGGTTTTGCCGTCGTTCATGGTGTCGCCGTAGGGCTTGATTTTTTTGAGGTCGAGGGTGCGATCGCCGTCGTTTTTTTCCGTGGAGTATAGTCCGCCGCTCATTTGTGTGGTGTTTGGGGGTTTGATAATTGTTGGCGCATGGCCGGGATGAATGGGTTGGTATAGCGTTCGCCCTTTTCGGCGACGCCGTCGAGGCCTTTCCCGCCGTTCAGCGGCCGGCGGATGTCGGCAAATATGCCTTTTTCGAGGGCGGCGAATAGTCCCTCCTTTTCAATGGTTTGGAGGAGGATGATGGCGTTGTCGAGCACCTCGGCGGCGCGGCGGCGGATGATGCCGTCGGGCTTGTACTCGATCTCCTCGCCGATGTCGCGGAGGGTGGAGAAGATGTAGCGGGCGTTCTCGATGGAGAGGTAACGGTCTGACATGAAGGGGGTGTGGATGGCTTCCGTTGGCATGCCCAGGAGCTGTATTCCCTGCGATGTCCACGCGCCGATGATGTTGAAAAGGGCGTCCTGGATGTGTCCGCGGAAGATGTTTCCGGTCATGAACTTGGTGGGGGGCATGTATTTGAGGGGGGCTTCGGGGAAGATCTCGCGGGTCATTTGCGCCTGCGCCAGCTCGAGGAGGAAGCCGTTTTCGAGCGCGGGATCCATCTCGAAGGCGTGACCGAGACCCATTTGCGCCGGGGGGAGGCCGGCGAGGAGGGCGAGCTGCTCGTTGATGAGGTCGGAGGCCAGCACGGTGTGTGCTTGCTCGACGGCGTCGGCGGTGGTCAAGTAGTTGTCCTCGCCGGTGTTGATGATGACGCCGGCGAAGGCGTTGATGACGCGGGAGGTGTACTGGTCGACGAGGGTTCGCTGCATGTTGATGTCGCGGAAGAGGATGCCGTAGAGGGCGTCGTTGAGCATGACGTCCAGCCCCTCGAGGGCGCCGAGGGCGGCGATTTCGGGCATGCAGAGGCCTGAACAGTAGTTGCAGAGACGGATGTAGCGGCCGAGGGCTTCGCTCTCCTCGTCGAGGGCGGCGCGCATGATGCGGAAGTTTTCCCTGGTGGCGTAGGTGCCGCCGAATCCCTCCGTGGTGGCGCCGTGCGGGACGTAGTCGAGGAGGCTCTGGCCGGTGGTGCGGATGACGGCGATGATGTCCGCGCCTTGCCGGGCGGCGGCGCGGGCTTGTACCACGTCCTCGTGGATGTTGCCGGTGGCGACGATGACGTAGAGGTATGGCTTGGCGCCCTCGCCGATGGTGGCCAGGTAGCGCTCGCGGCGCTGGCGACGGTGTTGCACGCGGGCGAGGCCCTCCTCGGCAAGGGGCCGGAGGATGCCGGCGATGACGGACGCGGGCTGCACCGGCTGGCGGGTGAGCGAGAGGTGGCCGCGGGCGACTCGCTCGGCGATCGCGGGCGGCGAGAGGGAGGTGGCGGCCATCGCGTTGGCGATGAAAAAGAGGATGCCCTCGCGGAGTAGTCCCTCCGCCTTGATCTGGTCTACCAGCACGTTGGGGAGGGGGACGCCGCGGTCGTCCACGCCGTCGATCCCGGCGAGGCGACACAGCGCGCGCTCGACGGCGACGGTGGTGTAACGGTCGACGAAGGTTTGCACGTTGTCGGCGATGGCTCGCGCGGCGCGTTTGGCTGTTGCCACTTTTTCGAAGTCTAATCCTAATTTACTCATGGGTGTCTCTTTTGTGGGCGTATGTTTTGATGCTTTGGATGATCTCCTCGTCCACGCCGAGGAGTTCGGCGACCCGCGTGGCGTCGGCGGGGGCGTCGTTGTCGGTTTCTTCGACGAGGGTGTAGTCCATCAGCTCGTGGAGCCTGTCGACGGGGAGGGCGGCGTCGATTGTCCGCGCGAGTCCCCTGACCCGACACTTGCGGCAGGGCGCCAGGATGCCGCCGTGGTGGGTGGTGACCAGGGCGGGGACGCGGCGACGGGCGAGGAATTCCACGATGGCGTCGACGATGGCGATGCCCTCGGCGGGGTTGGTGCCGGCGGCAGGCTCGTCGAGGAGGACGAGGGGGGTTTTTCCCGATTTGATCCTGCCAACGACGCGGTTGATGGCCAGCATCTCGGCGGCGAAGGTGGAGAGGCCGCGGGTGGCGTCCTGACCGTCGCCGGTGGAGAGGAAGATTTCGTCAACGGGAACGATGGCCGCGCGCGCCGACGGCACGTGAAAGCCGAACTGGAAAAGGAGCTGGGCGAGAGCGACGCTTTTGAGCAAAACGCTTTTGCCGCCCATGTTGGCGCCGGTGACGAGGAGGACGCCGGCGCCAAAGGTGATGTCGACGGGCTGAAATTCCCTGCCGGCGTCGCGGAGGGCGCGGCGGACGATCGGGTGAAAGAGGGATTGATAGCGGGTGTCGTCGGGGGAGATTGCCGGTCGGCAGGCTTCCATTTCCCGCGCCAGGCGGGCTTTTGCCAGGAGGATGTCCGTGCGCGCGACGGCGGCGAGGGCTTCGGCGAGGGCGCGGTGGTGGGGACGGAGACGGTCGGCGAGGTGTTCGCGGACGCGCTCTTCTTCGTCGAGGGCGGCGACGCGGAGGCTGGCCGCGAGGGTTTCGTCGGCGGGGGTGGGGGGAGGATCGCCGATGTTCGCGAGGGCAGCCCGGAGGCGCGCCAGGGCGGGGGAGTAACTGTCGTAGATGTAGAAGTGCGGGAGGCGATTGGCTTCCGGGTCGAGGATTTCGATTACCGGTGTGAGGGTGGGAATCTCCACGGCTTCCGCGTCGGCAGCCCGCGCCAGGGTCGCGATTTCGTCCGCGAGGAGGGCGAATGTCTTGATTTCAAAAAGCTCTATATCGTCCGGGATCTCCCCGCTGGCCAGGCGGTGGATGGTTCCCCGGATGTCCTTCACGCGGGCGAGGAGGGGGAAGATCTCTTGCCTCTCTTCCAGGGGGGTAGCCCGGTGGACGAGGTCGAACTCGCGACTGATCTCCTCCTCGCCGCGCAGGTAGGGGGCTTCGAGCAGCGCGCGGCGAGCGGCCGCGGAGTGCAGCTCCAGGCGTTCGACGACGCGGCGCAGGTCGTTAAATTCTTCTATCGCGTCTTTGAGTAACATGTTTCGTCTATTCTTTTGATGTCGTAGACCGGCACGCGGAGGGTTTCGCGCAAGGCGGCGGTCAGTTCGTCCGAGTTCATGAGGAAACCCGTTGGCGAGAGGGGGTTGGCGCACACGGCCAGGAGGGTGGCGGGCAGCAGGACGCGGAGTTGCCCCCCCGCTTCGAGGAAGGCGCGACACGTGTCGCCGCGGGCGAATATCCGGGTGAAGTCCCGCGCTACCAGGGTGATGCCGCCGGGCGACCGCTGCACGCGGAGGAATTGCAGGAGGGCGTCGGTGACCGCCCCGGCCGCGAAAAGGGTGTTGCCGCGGGCGAGGATCTCCTCCTTGTGCCCCGCGATGAGGAAGGCGGATGGGAGGTTTAGATCGCGCGCCCGGCCGTCGTCGTCGACGGCCCAGAGGCCTTGTTCTATGCCGGCGAGGGCGCGGCGCGCGGGTTCGTCCACCGGTGGCAGTTGCATGAGGTCGTAAACGCGGCGGGTCTCCCGCACCAGTCGCGGGATGCTCTCGGAGAGCGCGGCGCCGGTGGCGAGGATGATTCCCTCCGCGACAGTGGGCGAGGCGAGGCTGAGGCGTGACAGGGCGCCCTCCACGAGCGTGATTTCGGCGCCGAGGGCTGCCGCGTCGTCGATCCACCTGCCCATCGACCGGGTGTCGGGCGCCCCGGAGAGGATTACCTTGCCGGGGGTGATGGCGCGCGCCGTGACGAGGCGGCCGAGGGCGGTTTGGCGGTCGCTGACGTCGAGGATCTCGGCGACGAATTGTCGCTGGCGGTAGTGACGCTCCGTGGTGGCGAAGATGGCGCCGGGGCGGAGGGTGATTTCCGGCTTCGGGGTGCCGAGGAGTTGATCCGTCCGTTCGCCGTCGAGTCCGATGGATGTGAGGGCGACGCGCTTTCCCTCCTCCCATAGCCGCGCGAGGAGGTGGTTCAGGCACACGGTTTTCCCGACGTTCTTCGCCATGCCCACGATGGCGAGGCTTCGGTGTCGTATGACGTTCGCGAGGAGGGGCACGGGCGGCGTGGTGTTAGTGGTTATTTCGCCGGTTGCGGGCGAGTTCCTTGGGTTCGATGGCCAGCTGTTTGCCGCTGAGGAGGGCGGCTACCCCCTCGTCGCTCTCCCCCGCGCAGTCGGGGCAGTGGCACTCGCCGGTGTAGGCGGAGGGCTCCGTGTAGGTGGTGATGACCCCCTCGTAGTTCCTGAGCACCACCCGCCCCGGCGATTGGGAGATGAGGTAGGTGGGCATCACCGGGGTTTTGCCGCCGCCACCGGGGGCGTCGACCACGAAGGTGGGGACGGCGTAGCCCGACGTGTGGCCGCGGAGGTTTTCGATGATCTCGATGCCCTTGGATACCGGCGTGCGGAAGTGTTCGATGCCCATCGAGAGGTCGCACTGGTAGATGTAGTAGGGGCGCACGCGCATTCTTACCAGCTGGTGTACCAGCCGCTTCATGACGTGTACGCAGTCGTTGACGCCGCGCAGGAGGACGGATTGGTTGCCCAGGGGGATGCCGGCATCGGCCATCAGGGCGCAGGCGGCGCGGGACTCGGCGGTGATTTCGTTCGGGTGGTTGAAGTGGGTGTTGAGCCACACGGGGTGGTATTTTTTGAGCATCTCCACCAACGCCGGGGTGACGCGCTGGGGAAGTACCACCGGCACGCGGCTGCCGATGCGGATGATTTCGACGTGGGGGATCTCCCTGAGTTGGCGGATGATATATTCCAGGCGATCGTCGCTCACCAGCAGGGCGTCGCCGCCGGAGAGGAGGACGTCGCGGATTTGCGGGGTGCGGGCGATGTATTCGATGCATTTGTTCACGCGCTCCGGGGGCGACGGGGCGTCGCGATGGCCGGCAAAGCGGCGGCGGGTGCAGTGGCGACAGTACATGGAGCACTGGTCGGTGATGAGGAAGAGCACCCTGTCCGGGTAGCGGTGCGTCAATCCGGGCACGGGGGAGTCGCTGTCCTCGTGGAGCGGATCCTCCAGGTCGGCGGGGGCTTTGTGCAGCTCCATCACCGAGGGGATCGACTGTTTGCGGATGGGACAGGCGGGGTCGTCCGGGTTGATCAGCGAGAGGTAGTAGGGGGTGATCGCCATGCGCAACGTTTGCAGGGAACGGCGGATGCCCTCCTCCTCCTCGGCCGTGAGGCTGATGTAGGTTTTCAGCTCGTCGATGGTTTCGACGCGGTTTCTCACCTGCCATTTCCAGTCGTTCCACTCCTCGTCGGTGGCGTTCGGGAAGAACTGCCGGCGTCTGCTTTGGTATAAATTTTCGTCCATCACGAGGCGCAATATTGTCGTTCAAATAGATCGCGGATGGACGCCGACTCGCGGACGATCTCCAGGGTAAGCGCCGCGTGTCCCGCCGCGTAGCCATTGCCCATGAGCAGGTTGACATCCTTTCCCACCCCCTCGGCGCCCAGGGCGGCCTTGCTGAAACTGGTGGCCATGGAAAAGAAATAGACGCACCCGCCCTCCCGCGTCACCAGGATGGAGGCCATCTCGGTGGAGGGGACGTTCACGTTGTTGATGGTGACGTCGCACCCTTGTTCCCCGGTGATGGCCGTCACCCGCTCGTACACCTCCAGCGCCCGCGTGGCGTCGGCGACAATCACGTGGGTGGCCAGCCCCATCTCCTCGACGCGGCGAGCGCCCTCCGCCGAGTGCTCCACGACGATCA
This sequence comes from Odoribacteraceae bacterium, assembly GCA_031267995.1. Classification (GTDB taxonomy): domain Bacteria; phylum Bacteroidota; class Bacteroidia; order Bacteroidales; family Marinifilaceae; genus JAIRKS01. The sequence continues at coordinate 6,562 of JAIRXZ010000142.1, forward strand.
CGCGCCCGCTCTCCCCCACCTGCTTCATCGCCTGGTAACAGCAGAGGATGCCCGACTTGCCGCCACCGCCGATGATGCACACCGTGTCGCCCCGTTTCACCAGCCGGGCGACTTGCGCCGGCGCTCCCGCCACGTCCAGCAGGGCTAACGACAGGCGTTCGGGCAGATCCGGCGGCAACACGGCGTAGATGCCGCTCTCGAAGAGGATCGCCTGACCCACCACGTCCACCTGGTCGCTCTCCGGCCGCAGCCGCGTGATCCGGTCGATGCGCAGGGGGGTCAGCGACAGGGATACCAGCGTGGCGATCTTCTCCCCCACCTTCAGTTGTTTATCCGGGTGACGCGTGCCGATTGCCCGCACCGTGCCGATCAACATCCCCCCCGACCCCGTCACCGGGTTTTGCATCTTCCCCCGTTCCGCCACCACGCGGAGGATCATCTCCTCCATCCTCGCCGCGTCCCCGCCGCACGCCGACCTGATTTGCGCGTAGCTGGCCGAATCGATATTCAGCGTTTGCACGTCAATCAGAATCTCGTTATCATAAATATCCATCGTGTTGTCCAGCCTCAGCGCCGGTTGCGGCAACGTCCCCGCGGGTTCCATCACCCGGTGCGTCCCGTACTTGTTTCCGTTTTTCATACCTTATATATATAGGCTACATGTTCAAGGGGGGCAGGCCGAGGATCACCCTCGCCTCGTCCGGCCGCGCCACCTCCCTGCCGAGTTCCCCGGCCAGGCGCGCCACCTTCTCCACGAGTTCGCCGTTGGAACGTGCCGGCACCCCCTTGGAGAGGAAAACGTTATCCTCGAAACCCACCCGCACGTGCCCGCCATCCACGATCGCGGCCACGGCCAGCGGGAATTCATATCGACCCACGCCGGCCACCGTGTACGTGGCATCGGCCGGGATGCTCCCGCGGAGGAAAACGAAATCCCGCAGCCCCCCGCCAATCCCGCCGTTCACCCCCATCACGAAATCGAAATGCATCGGGGCGGCGATATAACCCTTCGCCCGGAGGCGCAGCGCCATGTCGATCATACTCTTGTCGAAACACTCCAGCTCCGGCTTGATGCCCAGCTCGATCATGCGCCGACCGAAATACTTGATCGTGTTCTCCGTGTTCGTGAACACCTCGTCGCCGCCGAAATTCATCGTCCCGCAATCCAGCGTCGCCATCTCCGGCCGCAACTCCGTGGGTTGGAGGCGCTCGTCATCGGTCATTCCCACGGCGCCCCCCGTGGAGGGTTGGATAATCACATCCGGGCAAGCGGCGCGGATAGCCTCCATCACCTCCCGGAAGCGGCACTTGTCCTGCGTCGGCGTACCGTCATCGCGGCGCACGTGCAGGTGGATAATACTCGCGCCGGCGGCATAAGCCGACTTCGCCTCCCGGACGCACTCCGCCACCGTGTAAGGAACGGCGGGATTATGCTCCTTCAGCACCTCTGCCCCGCAGATGGCTGCCGTGATAATTAATTTTTCCATATTCTTTGACATTTTTTTGGTACCACGCAAGTGCCGCTCGCGCGACACACCACCACCGGCGCATCCAGCGCGTCGGCGGCCGAATCGGACACGTCCGGGCGCGGCGCTATCACCTTCCGCGCCTCGAACACCATCCCTCGCGAAGAATTGCCCACGCGGACAATCTCCCCCGAAGCCTCTATATAATCCCCCGCGTGCACGGGAGCAAGGAACTCCACACGGTCATAACCGGCAAACAACCCCTCGTCCCCGTCGTGCCGGATCAGCAACTCCGTGGCCACGTCGCCAAACAGCTGCAACATCCGCGCCCCGTCCACCAGCTCGCCCCCGTAATGCGCGTCATGCGCGCTCATCCGCACCCGGATCGTCGCCCGCGGGCACCGGCTGACGCCCTCGCCAACCACCATCCCGTCAACGAAAATCCCCGGCGTCCCCACGCTCTCCGGCGCGATCTCCTCCACCACCTCTCCCACCTCGGCCACCACCCGGTCGGCGGCCGTCGCCATCAGCGGGTTGAAATTGGCCGACGTCCCCCGGTAAAGCAGATTCCCCGACCGGTCGGCCACGCTCGCCCGCACCAGCGCCAGGTCGGCGCGCAACGGCAGCTCCAGCAGGAACGTCCGTCCCCCCACCGTCACCAGCTCCTTCCCCTCGGCCACCGTCGTCCCCACCCCCGTGGGTGTCAGCACCCCACCCAGGCCGTTACCCCCGGCGCGCACCCGTTCGGCAAGCGACCCCTGGGGGCAAAACTCGATCGTCAACTCCCCGGCATTCAGCTGCTCGCCGGAGCAAGGATTGGTACCGATGTGCGACGTGTACAACTTCGACACCTGCCGGTTGGCCACCAGCCGCCCCACCCCCGTCTCCGGGAAAGCCGTGTCGTTACAAATCAACGTCAGGTTTTTCACACCCGACCGTACCAGCGCGTCCACCAGCAGGTGCGGCGTCCCGTTGCCCAGGAACCCCCCGATCATCAGCGTCATACCATCCTTCACGCCCGCCAGGGCGTCCTCTATTGTCATGAATTTGTTCATGTTTTCCATCTCTTTTCTGTTAATATCTCAACGTAACCAAATCGGCGTGTCAAAAATAGACCAAATTGTCGATATAAAGAAGGATTTGGAACGAAAAATAAAATTGGTGTGGCTTCGACAAGCTCAGCCACCGCGGCTACTACGGTGCCTGAGCCTGTCGAAGCCACCACCACCACCATCGTGCGGCCTCTTTTTTATCGCCCGTTCCCGCGTGGACATGCCGGCACGGACACAGAAATACCATAGCTTCGGTTTCGCGAGGATCTATTTGCGCCAAAAAGTCCCTGTTTCGGGGCTTTTTTTCGCTTTCACAATGTTTTTTTTATTCAAACCCTAAAAAACACCGTATAAAAACCTATATTTGCGACCTGAAAATGATTGTAGCGGAACAAGAAATGAAACAATAACTTAGATCGATGAAACATTTGAACACGAAGGAAATTAGCCCCGATGCACACGCGGGAACACCACAGGAAAACACGGGAGTACCGGCAAGCCGGTACAGCGGGCAACACACCCGCGCCGGGCGAGCAACTATACCTTATATAATAGCCCGCCTTTTTTCACGCTCAAACTTAAAACACATTCTTGATATGAAGCAGCTATTTCCATTGGCCGCGATCCTGACGCTTGCCGCGTCATGCGTGGCAAACTTCGGGGAGGACACACCCCTCCCCGCGGTCAGTAGCGACGAGCGTCTCGTGACGCTATCGCTGAACGTTCCCACCACGCCGGACTCCCGCGCGGCGGTGGCCGACGAAAACGCCATCACGGAAATCGACGTCCTCCTTTTCGACGCGACAACGGACGGCTTCCGTTACCGCGCCATCGGCTCCGCGATAAGCACCCCCGACAACCTGGCGCCGGCGAAGAAGCAGTTCTCCGTCAAGCTGCCCATCGGCAACTGGCGGATCATCGTGCTGGCCAACGCGCGGGCATCCCTCACCGCGCTAACGTCGCCCAACGTACCGATCGCCTCCCTGGACGAAACGAGCGCGTGGACGAGAACCACCCTCCTCAACAGCCTGGAGATGAAACTCGCCAACAGCGCCAAGTGGAGCGGAAACATACCGATGTGGGGCTACTACAAGTCGGGCACCAACACCGCCCTCAACGTCACCGCCACCACCACCGACATCGCCCAGGAAATCAACTTGACGCGCGCCATCAGCCGCGTGGACGTCGCCGTTGCCGCCGCCGCGCAAGGCTCCTTCAAGCTAAAAAGGGTATACCTCTTTAACAGGAACCGCGCCGGCACCCTCGCGCCCCTCGCCGGCAACATCAGCGCCAACGACGGCTACGCCGCCGCGCAATGGGCCAGCAACAAAGCCACGGCGCCCCACCTCCCCGCCGCGCCAAACACGGCAACCGGCGAGAGCAACGGACTCCTGTACACCGAAATAGTCACCAACAACAAAATCGAGCGGGAGATCTACACCTTCGAGGCAAACGCGGGCACCAGCTTCGACACCGACTACACCAAGTGGCTGGCGAGCGCCTGCCTCGTCGTCGGGGGCGACTACACGGCCAGCGACGGCGCCGTCACCACGGACACCTACTACCGCGTCGACTTCATCGCCAAAAACGCGCTCAACGTCGACGAGTACATCCCCCTCCTCCGCAACCACCAGTACATCGTCACCATCAAGGAGGTCAGCGGCCACGGCCACGCCACGCCGGAGCTGGCCTACAAGATGCGACCCGTCAACATCAAGGCCACCATCGTCCCCTGGGACGAAACATGGGTCAACGACATACTCTACAACGGCCAAAACTACCTGGCCGTCGACCGCGGCGAGTTCACCTTCTACCGGACGGCCGACACGAAACCCGTCAAGGTCATCACCGACTACCTCCCCACCGGCTGGACTATCGAGAAACCGGCCGAGTACACCTGGATCACCGCCATCACCCCATCCTCCTACAGCGGCTCAGGCTGGACGACCATCAACGTCACCGTCTCCGCCGTCCCCTCCGACTCCCCCGCCCGCCAGGGCTACTTCTACATCGTCGCCGGCAACCTCAAGAAAAAAATCACCGTCACGCAGCTCGCCGAGGGAGAATTTTCCCTCGCCCTCTCCACCGAGAGCCTCGTCTTCTACGCCACGCCGGACGCCGCGGCGGTACCCGTCGGCATCTTCCCCGTCCCCGCCGCGGACGGCACCGACTACAAGCTCACCTTCAAGGCCGAGGGCAACATCGCCTGGAGCACCCCGTCGAGCTTCACCAGCCTCTCCACCACCCTCGCGACGCTCGATCTAAAGCCCATAACGATCACCCCCACGGGCATCGCGCGCGGCGGCAACGTGATGGTAACCCTCGGCAACAACGCCGGGCGGACGGTTTCCAGGCTCATCAACGTCACCCAACTCGGTCGCAACCGCGAGTTCAGCCCCTACCCGAACAACCCCTACCCCTCCGCCGCCGGCCAGTACACCCTCCCCGTCCTCTCCGACTGGCCGTGGCGCACCCTGACGGTTGTCGACGACCCCGCCTGGTTTCAACTCGTTGACACCGACATGCACGCCGCCGACCCCATCATCCCCACCACCTACGCCTTCCGCCTCTCCGCGAACCCCGCCCCGTACAAGGAGCGCACCGCCCTCGTCAACGTCACGTCAAGCGAGGCGGCCTTCCCCGCCAACACGCGCATCACCATCAAGCAAGGCGCCGTCCCCTTCCTCAACATCACCGGCACGGACGGCGTCACCCCCGTCA
>JAIRXZ010000163.1 GCA_031267995.1 Odoribacteraceae bacterium
CCATCACCACCACCATCACCACCATCACCACCACCACCACCATCGCGGTGGCTGAGCCTGTCGAAGCCCAATCATGACCCTGGTGTTGGCACGGGCTACAAGCCCGCGCCAGCGGGAGCTTACCCGCGATGCGCGGCAAGAAAACTCTGACGATGTTTTTTCTCTCGCTAACTCACGGGAAGCTTTCGAAAATTTCAGAAGCACCCCTTTCGGCGCCAACGGCGTCGGCGGCGTCAAGCGTCGTGGCGTCCTGTCGTCAAGCGCCGAAGTCGTCGAAGAGGATGTTTTCGGTAGGCACGCCGAGGTTGTCGAGCATCTTGACGACGGCCGAGTTCATGAGCGGGGGGCCGCAGATGTAGTACTCGACGTCCTCCGGGTTTTCGTGCGCTTTGAGGTAGTTGTCGAAGATCACCTGGTGGATGAAGCCGGTGGGGCCGCTCCAGTTGTCGGCGGGCAGCGGTTCGGAGAGCGCCAGGTGCCACGTGAAGTTGGGAAATTCGCGGGCGATGGCGTCAAATTCCTCGCGGTAAAAGACCTCTTTCATCGATCGGGCGCCGTACCAGAAGGTGACTTTCCGCTTGGTTTTGACGGTTTTGAAGAGGTGGAATACGTGCGAGCGCATGGGTGCCATGCCGGCGCCGCCGCCGATGAACATCATCTCGTTGTCGGTGTCTTTCAGGAAAAATTCGCCGTAGGGGCCGGAGAGGCTGACCTTGTCGCCCGGCACGCGGGAGAAGATGTAGGAGGAGCACACGCCGGGGTTGACGCGGGCGAAGCCGCCGGTGGCCTTGTCGAACGGGGGGGGGGCCACGCGGATGTCGAGCATGACGATGTTGCCCTCGGCCGGGTGGTTGGCCATGGAGTAGGCGCGGTAGGTGGCTTCGGGGTTTGTCATCTTGAGGTCGAAGATTTTCGCGCGCTCCCAGTCGTCGCGGTATTCCGGTTCGACGCGGATGTCTTTGTAGTCGACGGTGAGGCGCGGGACGTCGATTTGGATGTATCCTCCCGATTTGAATTTGAGGGTTTCGCCCTCCGGCAGCTTGACGACAAATTCTTTGATGAAGGTGGCGACGTTGCGGTTGGAGATGACTTCACATTCCCATTTTTTGATGCCGAGGATCTCTTCGGGGACGCTCATGTGGAGGTCTTCTTTTACTTTTACCTGGCAGGCCAGGCGCCAGTGGTCGTGGCGTTGCTTGTAGGTGAAGAAGCCTGTTTCGGTGGGGAGTATGCTGCCGGCTCCCGATGTTACCCGGCAACGGCACATGCCGCAACTGCCTTTGCCGCCGCAGGCGGAGGGGAGGTATATTTTGTTCGCTCCCAGCGCGGAGAGGAGGGTGGCGCCGGGGGTGGCGGCGAGGAGGCCGCTGCCGGCGTTGATGTCGATGGTGACTTTGCCGCGCGGGACGAGCTTGCTCTTGGCAAAGAGGAGCATGGCTACCAGCGCGAGGACGATGGAGAGGAATACGGCGGTGGCCGTGATGACGAGGGTGATGTTCATGGGTTGTATCGTTGCTTGTTTTTTTTACAGGCTGATGCCGAGGAAGCTCATGAAGGATATGGCCATCAGCCCGGTGATGATGAAGGTGATTCCTATGCCGCGCAGCGGGGCGGGGATGTTGGCGTACGCGAGTTTTTCGCGTATGGCGGCGATGCCGATGATGGCCAGCAGCCAGCCGATGCCGGAGCCGAGGGCGAAGGAGGTGGCCTCGGCGACGTTGGCGTAGTCGCGCTCTTGCATGAAGAGGGAGGCGCCCATGATGGCGCAGTTGACGGCGATGAGGGGGAGGAATATGCCCAGCTGGTTGTAGAGGACGGGGGTGAATTTTTCGACGAACATCTCGAGGAGTTGGACGACGGCGGCCACGATGGCGATGAAGATGATGAAGCTGAGGTAGCCGAGGTCGATGCCCGATGCCGGCTCGCCGAGTAGCCAGGTGAGGGCGCCGGGTTTCAAGAGGTAGTTGTCGATAAGGTAGTTGATGGGTACCGTGATGAGGAGCACGAAGGCGACGGCGATGCCCAGGCCGAGGGATGTTTTTACCGTTTTGGAGACGGCAAGGAAGGAGCACATGCCCAGGAAGTAGGCGAATATCATGTTGTCGATGAAGGTCGACCGGATGAATATGTTTACCAGGTTTTCCACGTGTTTTGGTTTATTGTTGTTCGATCAGGTCTTTGTTTCGGGCGCGGTGTATCCAGATGACGATGCCCACGAGGATGAGGGCCGCGGGGGGGAGTATCATCAGGCCGTTGTTGGCGTATCCCCACTGGTAGAGGATTCCGGGGATGACGGGGATGCCAAAGAGGGTGCCCGATCCCAGCAATTCCCTGAAGAAGGCGACGACGAGGAGGACGATGGCGTATCCCAGTCCGTTGCCGATGCCGTCGAGGAGGGATGGCCACGGCTTGTTGGCGAGGGCGAAGGCTTCGATGCGTCCCATGATGATGCAGTTGGTGATGATGAGTCCGACGAAGACGGAGAGTTGCTTGCTGACGTCGTAGGCGAAGGCTTTCAGCAGCTGGTCGATGATGATGACCAGCATGGAGACGATGACCAGCTGGACGATGATGCGGACGCGCGTGGGGATGATGTCGCGCATGAACGATAGAATGACGCTGGAGAGGGCGGTGACGGCGGTGACGGAGATGCCCATGACGAGCGCGGGTTCCATCTTGGCGGTGACGGCGAGGGCGGAGCAGATGCCGAGGATCTGGACGAGGATGGCGTTGTTCTTGCTCAGCGGGCCGAGCAGCAGTTGGCGGTTTGTCATGGCGCGGGTTGTCTTAAAAATGATTCGTAGCAGGTGAGGTTGTCGCGGAGCATGGCTTCCACGCCTTTGGAGGTGATGGTACCGCCGGAGATGGCGTCTACCTCGTGCAGGCAGGTGGCCTTGCCGCCTTTTTCAACGCGTATGGCGACGAGGCGGTCGCCGTCGAAGATTTTCTTGCCGTCGAAGCGGGAGCTGAATTCTTCTCGCGTGATTTCGGCGCCCAGGCCGGGGGTTTCACTCTTGTGGTCGAATACTGCCCCGAAGATGGTGTTTTTGTCGTCGTTCAACGAGATGTATCCCCACAGCGGCCCCCACAATCCGGCGCCCCGCGCGGGGAAGATGTATTTGGTTGCCCCGTCCACGCGGGCGATGAAGACGGGCAGCGATCGATCCGCGGGGGCTTTTTTCATCTCCCTGGCCAGGTCGATGGCGAAGGCGTCGCCCGCGATCTCCTCCCCGCGGGAGTTGACGACGAGCTGGCGCGTGATGTAGGTGTCGAAGGCGCTTTTGGATTCGTCCCTGGTGACGTTGATTTTGACGGAACTCAGGATGTTTTGGCGTTTTTCGTTTTCGACATTCGCGTTTTGCAGGGGGTGCAGCCCGGTGGAGACCAGCGTCAGCACGACGGCTACCACGAGCACCATCACCACGGAAAAGAGGAACGTGTAGGTATTGCTTTCTTTGTTCATGTCTTCTGTTTTAACGGTTAATCACGAGCGCGCTCGCTTTAGCCTCCGGCTGATGTTTTGTTGCACCACGAACCAGTCGATCAGCGGCGCGAAGGTGTTCATCAGCAGGATGGCCAGCATCATGCCCTCCGGGTATCCGGGGTTGAGGGCGCGTATGAGGATGGCGAGCACGCCGATGAGGAGGCCGTAGATCCATTTTCCTCGCCCTGTTTGCGCCGCGGTGACGGGATCCGTGGCCATGAATACCGCCCCGAACGCGAATCCTCCCGCGAGCAGGTGTTGGAGGACGGTGACGTGGCTGTAGGGGTTGTCCGCCGGCAGCGCGTGTTGCAGCAGCAGCGCCATGCCCGCGCCGCCCAGCAGGACGGAGAGCATGATTTTCCAGCTGCCAATGCCCGTGACGATCAGCAGGATCGCACCCAGCAGGATGCAGAACGTGGAGGTCTCCCCGACGGATCCGGGGATGAGTCCCCAGAACATCGTCCCCAGGTCGTGCGTCATGGGCGTTCCCTGGTAGGCCTCCGCCAGCGGGGTGGCTTGCGAGATGCCGTCGGGCAGGCCGGCTACCCACACCTTGTCGCCGCTCATGCGCGACGGGTAGGAGAAGAAGAAGAAGGCGCGCGCCAGCAATGCCGGGTTCCAGATGTTCATGCCGGTGCCACCGAAGATCTCTTTGCCGATGATCACGGCAAAGGCGGTGGAAAGGGCGACCATCCAAAGGGGAGCGGTTACCGGCATGACCATCGGGATCAGCAGACCGGAGACGAGGAAGCCTTCGTTGATTTCGTGCCCGCGGATTTGCGCGGAGGCAAATTCGATGCCCAGCCCCACCACGTAGGAGACGATAATCATGGGCAGCACCCGGCAGAATCCGTACAGGAAAACCGACCAGAATCCGGCCTCTCCCCCCGCGAGGTGAAAGTGCTGGTGCCCGACGTTGTACATCCCGAACAGCAGCGCGGGGACGAGCGCCATCACCACGACGCTCATCGTCCGCTTCAGGTCGACGGCATCGCGCACGGCGCACCCCGACCGCGTCGTGCGATCGGGCACGAAAAGGAAGGAGTCGAAACCGGCAAAGAGGGAGTGTAGCTTTTGGAACTTGCCCCCCTTTTCAAATGCCGGCCTGTGCTTGTCTAAAAAATCGCGTAAAAATCTCATCTTAATATTATATCAACTCTTTCATCATTAATTCAATTCCCTTGTCCACGATCTCCTGCACCGGGATCTTCGACGTGCAGACGAATTCGCACAACGCCAAGTCCTCCGGGGCTACTTCGTAGATGCCCAATTGCTCCATCTTTTCCAGGTCGCCGGCCAGGATTGCCTTCAGCAGGTAGACGGGGAAGATGTTCATGGGGAGCACCTTCTCGTACTGTCCGCTCATCACGAAAGCGCGCCGTTCGCCGTGGAAGTTGGTGTCCAGACGGTATCTCTTTTTCGGGAAAAGAAACGAGGGGAACGTCCGCGACACGGAGAATTTGCCGAAACCGGGGGTAGCCCACCCCAGGAACTCGCGCCGGTCGCCTTCGGGGATCACCGTGATCATGGTGTGGTAAAAGCCCAGGAAGGATTCCGCGTCCACGCGCTCGCCCGTGAGGACATTCCCGGAGAGGATGCACCGCCGCCCGTCGCGCAGCCTGCCCTCCACGATGCTCCCGACGAGCGCCCCGACGAGCGTGTCGTAGCAAGCGGGAGTCTCTACCTCAGACCCGACGAGCGCGACGCGTCTCCTCAAATCCACCCGCCCGCCCAGGAAAAAGCGACCGATCAGCGCCACGTCCGGCAGGCTCACTACCCACGCCAACTCCCCCTTATTAATAGGATCCAGGTGATGTATCTGCACGCCGACGTTGCCCGCCGGGTGGGCGCCGGAAAAGAGGTTAACCTTCACGCCGCGCGGGGCGTCGCTGGCATCCTCCGCCTGCGTGTTCAGGTTCACCGCCCCCGGAGTTAGCTTGTTCAGCGCGTCGAAACCCGCCTGCAGCGCCTCGCGTTCATCCTTCAAAAGCGCCTTGTAATCCGGCGCCAGCGGGCTGGAATCAAACCCGGAGACGAAGATCGCCTTGGGACGGGTGGACGGGTCGGCAATCACGTCGTAGGGGCGTTGCTTGATCATCGGCCACAGGCCGCTTTCGAGCAGTCGCTCGACGACCACCTCCCCCGACAGTGCGTCGGGAGCGGGGATGTCGAACACCTTATAAGAGATACGCTCGTCGGCCTTCACGACCACCGCGAGGATCTTCCGTTTCTCTCCCCGCCGAATCTCCTCCACCACGCCGCTCACTGGCGCGGTAAACCTGATTTCCGGCCTGTACTTGTTCACGAACAGGGGGTCGCCCGCCTTGACTCGATCGCCAACCTTCACCTCCAACTTGGGCGTGAGCGCCCGGAAGTCGGTCGGCTTGATCGCGTAATAATTGCACGGCGCGGGAGAAACCCTCCCGACATCCGCCTCTCCTTCCAACTTAATATCAAGGCCTCTTTTTAATTTTATCTCCTTAGGCATGTGATCATATTTTATAAACGAACTCGATAAAACTACCGGTGCGAAGGTACGCCTTTTTCGTAACAAAAAACGTGCTGCCCGCCGAAAACCCGGCGCCAACAGCGCCACTCGACAACACCCCAAGAAGTGCCGCGCGACCCCCAAACAAAGGTCTATTTCTGTTGCATGGCATGTTATTTGTTATATTTATAACTAAAAAATAATGAAGGAAAAGAGATGAGACAATACCTGTTTTTCTGCTTAACATTCACCCTGCTTTTTGATTGCAAACCCAAAACAAACACCCCGTTCGCCGGGATGAAATGGGTCATGGAACGGATCAAAGACCAGGGGATAAAAGCAAAGGAGGACATGCGTGGAGTGTTCATCGTGTTCGACGACACCACCCGCGTCGCCCGCGGCCGGGCAGGGTGCAACACCTACTTCGCCGCCTACACCAAGGGCGACGACGGCGCCCTCTCCTTCTCCAGCGTGGACGCCACCAAAACGGCCTGCCCCGAAATGTACGTGGAAGCGATCTTCTTCAAAATCCTGGAAGATACCAACAATTACACCCTCCGTCACGACAAACTCTACCTGCGGAAAGACAGCGAAACCATCGCCGTTTTCCGTCCCGATTGCCGGAAATAGCGCCCAAAAACCCTCCAAAATCACCCCGAAATACTCCAAAATCACCCTCCTCGCGCCCCTTCGCGAGGTTTTTTTTGAAAAAAAATCCTCTTGCAATCCCCTTGAACGCACGGCGTTGTAATTTTTAACATGAAAAAGTCGGCATATCGACTAAATGAAAGGCCCTACTTTCTTGTAATATATACGGGAAGGATATCCAACATTGCACGCATATAGTGCGACACGGATAACTTCATTCGATGTTCTAATTTTTGAACCATGAACGCACAGTACACGCACACCACGATCGCTCGCGCCCCTCTCGCGTCGGGAGCGGCGGCCAGCAACAGGGAGACCGGGACAACAGCGGCCTTGACCTCGTCATATTCTCGCACGCGGGAACACGCGGGGAACGCCGCCGCCATCGTTGGTGTTCACCAGCTGGGCGACCAAAACGAATCCAAAAACAACAAGAATCAGATAAAAACGGCAATGAAAAAATTTTGGCAAATACTCGTTTGCATACCGTTCCTGGCAACGGCATGCGTGCACGACATCACCCCGGAGACGACGAGCGAAGAATCCGCCGCGCAACTCCGCGTCAAATTCGTCATGCAAGTTCCCGGTCAACCCACGGTGCAATCCCGATCCATGGACGCCACCGCGGAAACCACCATCACCCGCGTGGACGTGCTCGCCTTCAAGGTCACCGACACGGACGAAGTCTACGACTACCTCGCCTCCGCCACCGACATCACGGTAGGCGACGGGACGAGACAATTCTCCGTGCGCCTCCTCAAAAGCGACGACAGCTACCGCTTCATCATCCTCGCCAACCTCCCCGACAGCGAGCAGCAACGCCTCCAACACCTGACCGGGAAAACAAAAGACGAAATCCTCCCCACCATCCTCTACCCCCACCCCGGCAAATGGACGGCCGACGGCGCCACCGCCGGGCAATTCACCCCCCTACCCATGTGGGCGGAGACGGGCATCACGCGCGTCGACGACAACCTCGCCTCGGCGGGCATCTCCGGCGTATCGCTCACGCGGGCGCTGGCCAAATTCGACGTGCAATTAACCACCGACCAGGCGCGCGACGCCTTCACCCTGGAAAAAATATACCTCTACAACAGGGCATCCCGCGGCCGGATCATCCCCGCGAAAGAGCGCTGGTACGCCACCCCCCCCAAGCCCTCCATCCCGGAAAACAACGACCCCTCCAACCCACTCGTCATCCGCGAGCCCCTCCTCTACAACGTGCCGACATCCCAGGCCACCGCCTTCACGAGGGCGATATACACCTTTGAAACCGCCGCCCCCGCCGCGGAAGCCACCCTCGACGCCACATGCATCGTCGTGGGAGGCGCCTACAACGGATCGGAAACATCATACTACCGCCTCGACATCAAAGACGCCCAGGGCAACTTCCGCGACATCCTCCGCAACCACGCCTACGGCTTCAACATCACCAAAGTCAGCGGCAAGGGCTACCCCACGCCGGAGCAAGCCTTCCGCTCCGCCCCCGTCAACATCCAGGCCGAAGTCGTCGAATGGAACGAGGGAAACATCCCCAACGTCATCTTCGACGGCCAAAACATCCTCGGCGTCAGCAAACCCACCTTTGAATTTTACCGCGACGCCCAGGAAGAAAACGAGGAAATCAACCGCCTCGTCGTCTTCACCGACTACCAAACCAGCGAACCCGCCGAATCCGGCTGGAAAATAACCCCCATCACCTACACCGGCGCCTCCACCGACTGGCTCACCCTCTCCCGCGCCAGCGGGACGGCACACGTCGAAACCACCCTCTACCTCTACCTCCTGAAAAACGAAACCGGCGCCCCCCGCGTCGCCACCTTCCAAATCACCGCCGGCCGCCTCAAATACCAGGTCAAGGTAGAACAATCGGAACGCCCCGCCATCCTCATCTCCATCTCCGACGAGGACAACAACCCCGTCGAGCAGATGACATTCACCGCCTTCACCGCGGAAAAACCCGCCCCCAGGAGCTTCACCGTCCGCTGGAAACCCAAGGAAGACCCCCTCACCGTCCTCGTCACCAACATCGGCGACGGCATGACCACGGGAAAAGGACAACCCACCGCCGGCCAGCTCACCGCCGACGGATCGAAAACATTCACCGTCGCCCCTGACGCCGTCACCCCCTCCGCCTCCGCCCCCTTCGTCGAGAGAACCACCCTCTACACCTTCTCCCTCAACACCGGCGGGCAGAAAATCGTCAAAAACATCATCCTCCAGCAAATCAACCACGCCGTCGTCACCGACCTTCCCGGCCGCCTCTTCCTCATGAACGGCGCCAAGCAAACCTTCAACCTGAAGGCCAACTTCCCCTGGAAAATCGAACTCGTCGACGACAACTCCAGCCTCCTCTCCGAGGAATTTCTCACCCAGTACGGCGGCAACAACACCGCCACCGGCGACCAGGTACAATTCCGCCTCAGGGACTTCCTCTCCTCCTACAACCCCTCCAACCCCCTGCAAGGCTCCATCACCCTGCGCCTCTCGCGGAAAAACGAGAAAAACGAATACCAGCCCGTGGCCACCTACGAACTCCCCTGCATCGCCGCCATCACCCGCGGCAACGCCAACAGCTACATGGTCGCCCCGACCGACTTCCCCATCCTCGTCCCCCTCGCCCAGGTCAAGCGCGCCATGACGGGAAGCATCGCCCTGCCCGCGAACTGGCTCGCCGAAGACATCAGCAAGTTAACCGTGAAAATCCTCTGGCAGGACACGGACGGCAACTTCAACACCGAAAACTCCGTCGTGCGCGCCGTCCAGCTCGCTGGCACCACCCTCTCGAACGCCTACATCATCGTCGTCCCCGGTAAAAAAACGGGCAACGCCGGCATCGGCCTCTTCGACGGCGCCACCATCAAGTGGAGCTGGCACATCTGGAACACCACCTACACGCCCGGCGACGGCACCACCGCCCACCCGATACCCAACCCCGCCTCCAACAGCAAAACCAGCGTACAGGGAGGCCACGTCTACCGCTTCCTCGGCAAAGGAGGCAGCCCCGCCGCCGACTTCGTGTGGATGGATCGCAACATCGGCTCCCTCTCCGCCGGTGCGGACGTCAACGCCGTCATGTACCAGTGGGGGAGGAAAGACCCCTTCCCAGGCCCCTCCGATCCGGGAAAAGTGGGCACCCCGCGAACCTGGTACTACAACACGACAGCCGCCTACGCCAGCCAGCCGGTCATGGCAACCATGGAAACGGCCACGCGCACCCCGCTCACCCGTTACCAGGGCACCGGCAAAGAGGATCAAGCCGCCAAACTCCAAAACTGGTTGACGGGAACCACGAAGGACGCCGAACCCCTCTGGGGCAGGACAACGGGCAATACCGTGGTCACGGATAAGTATGTCGACCAAACCACGGGAAAGAGCGTCTTCGATCCATGCCCCGAAGGCTGGAGAGTACCGGACGGGACTAGTACTAAATCCCCGTGGCCGGGCGACGTGAACACGACAATAACGGGAAACTACCCGCTGGCGGGATCCATGCTCTCCAATTCGAGCACCTACACCCTGGAGGCAGGGAGATACTGGACGGCCACCCCCGTCGATAGCCCGACCTTCCCGCACAACAGCTTCGCCGGGCAATGGTCATCGGCCGGCACGACGCAAGCAACGACAAGCGTGGCTCGTGCAACCCTATCATCCGTCCGCTGCATCAGGGAAAAATAAACACCCGTCGCCGCGAGCATCGAACCAACATAAGCGCCGGGCGCCGCCCGCCGGTCACCATCATCCGCCTGTCACCATCCGGATGCCCGCGAGCCGACGGCGTGAATAAAGCCCCGGCAGCGAAAAGATAAACTTTCAAGCACCCGCCTGTAACCATCCGGGTGCCCGCGAACTGGCGGCTTGAATAAAGCCCCGGCAGCAACAAGATAAACTTTCATGCATCCGCCTGTAACCATCCGGATGCCCGCGAACCGGCGGCTTGAATAAAGCTCCGGCCGCGACAAAATAAACTTTCAAGCACCCGCCTGTAACCATCCGGGTGCCCGCGAACCGGCGGCTTGAATAAAGCCCCGGCTGCGACAAGATAAACTTTCATGTGCAGTGTTCATTTGTTTGAGGAGGTCGTCGTGAGATGACCTCCATTTTTTTTACCCTCTCGACGGGAAATCTCCCCGCGTGCCGCGGCAGACTTTCCTCTCGACGGAAAACCTTCCCGAACGCTTCGGCGAACTTTCCCATCGTTGGGACACCTTCCCGCGCAACGCGGGAGAAAAAACACAGCCAGAGTTTTCTTGCCGCGCGCGGCAGGTAAGCTCCCGCTGGCGCGGGCTTGTAGCCCGTGCCACCACCCGAAAGACTATCCTTTCATTGGCACGGCCTGCAAGTCCGCGCCAGCACCGGGGTCATGATTGTTGGCTTTTGTTGTTTGGGCTTCGACAGGCTCAGCCACCGCGGTAACCCCGGCGGCTGAGCTTGCTCTCTTTCAAGGGTGATTGTTGTCGACTAAAGCGATGCCCCCGATTTTTTTAAGCCTAATACCGGGGGAAGTGATTTTTATCTGTACATTTGCTTCCGAGAGTTTTAACTATGAAACGGTTTCTGAAAAAATTGATTTTGTCGATACTGACCCTGTTCTACCTGGGACACGGGATCAGCGCTTGTCATTACGCGGCGCCTCGCCTGGTGATGGAAAGGGAAACAAGTGACGGCGAACGGGCTTACCGGGAATTGGTGGGCATGTCCGGCGAAATGGTGATGGGAACCGAAATGCAGGTGGGGGTTCACGTGGAGCCGGCTTTTCGTCAGCCGCTAAAGGATTCGCGGTTGTGGCTGGAACAGGAACACGGGCGGACGCTGATTCCGCGTTACCATTATATAAGGTC
>JAIRXZ010000063.1 GCA_031267995.1 Odoribacteraceae bacterium
ATCGCCTACCTCTTGATCCTCCTCCCCACGCGCCGTCGCCTGTGGGCGGGAAACCTGCGCGACGAACTCCTCTTCCTCGCCCTCGGCATCAGCGGCGGCTCCTTCTACTTCCTTGCCGAAAACGTGGCGCTCACCCGTTCGCTCACCTCCAACGTGGCCGTACTCGTCTGCACGGCGCCGCTTTTCACGGGAATCCTGGCCGGGATTTTCTTGAAAGGAGGACGCCCCCGCGCCAACTTCTGGCGGGGATCGGCCATCGCCATCGCGGGCGTCGCGCTGGTCGTCTTCAACGGTCGTTACATACCCAGGGTAGAGCCTTTGGGCGACCTTTTAGCCCTCGCCGCCGCCCTCTCGTGGGGATTCTACACCATCATCCTCCGGGTGCTGGGGCGGCGTCACGACACGCTTTTTATCACCCGGAAAGTCTTTTTCTACGGCCTGCTCACGCTATTGCCCGCTCTCCACTTCATGCCGGTGCGGGTAGACGCAGCGCTCCTCCTCTCCCCCACCGTGGCGTGGAACCTGCTGTTTCTTGGAGTCATCGCCTCGTTTGCCTGTTACATTCTCTGGAACCAGGCCACGCGGGGATTGGGAGCCGTCCGCGTCAGCAACTACATTTACCTCAGTCCCGTCGTCACGCTCGCGGCCTCGGCCGTTGTTCTCTCGGAACGGATCACGCCCATCGCCATTGCCGGCACGCTCCTCGTTTTGACGGGAGTATACCTGACGGGCAAGGGCAGGAGATAAAAAAATTCTAAAAAAAAGTGCCGTTTCCTTGGTGGGATAGAAAATCGTCCTACCTTTGCCCACGGATTTTTCAAAGAACAATAATGACACGAAGAGTAAATACAAACCGTTGGTGGCGCTCCCTCTTACTTAAAGAGTGAGTTAAACCCGGCGTGTATACCTCGTCGCGAACCAAAAGACCCGTTGTAACTCACAACGGGTCTCTTTTTTTTATAAACCCGGTAGAAGAACAAAACGAGATGAAAAACAAAAACGACAACACCTCCAGCGCGCCGACCATCCAGATCGACGCGGAGGGCTACTACGGCGAATTCGGTGGCGCCTACATCCCCGAAATCCTGCACGCCAACGTGGAAGCGCTGGAAAAAACCTACCGCGAAACGCTGGACGACCCCGCCTTCCAGCGCGAGTTCAACAACCTGCTGACCGACTACGTGGGGCGTCCCACCCCCCTCTACCTCGCCCGCCGGTTGTCGGAAAAGCACGGGTGCAAGATCTACCTCAAGCGCGAAGACCTCAACCACACCGGCGCGCACAAGATCAACAACGCCATCGGGCAGGTGCTCCTGGCCAAGCGGATGGGCAAAACGCGAATCATCGCGGAGACCGGCGCGGGGCAACACGGCGTGGCCACCGCCACCGCCTGCGCCCTCATGAACCTGGAATGTGTGGTATACATGGGAAGCGTCGATGTCGCCCGCCAGCAACTCAACGTGCAAAAGATGCGCATGTTGGGAGCCACCGTGGTACCCGTCACCAGCGGAAACATGACCCTCAAAGACGCCGTCAACGAAGCCATCCGCGACTGGTGTTGCCACCCCGCGGACACGCACTACGTCATCGGTTCGACGGTGGGGCCGCATCCTTACCCCGACCTTGTCGCCCGCCTGCAATCGGTAATCAGCCTGGAGATCAAGGCGCAACTTCCCGCCAAGGAAGGTCGCGACTACCCCGACTACCTGATCGCCTGCGTGGGTGGAGGCAGCAACGCCGCCGGCGCCGCGTACGCCTATCTAAACGAACCGCGCGCCCGCATCCTGCTGGCAGAAGCCGCCGGGAAAGGCATACACTCCGGCGAATCGGCCGCCACGATTCACCTGGGAAGCGTCGGAATCATCCACGGCGCCAAAACCTTGCTGATGCAGACAGCCGACGGGCAAATCATCGAGCCATACTCCATCTCCGCCGGCCTGGACTACCCCGGCATCGGCCCCATGCACGCCCACGCCGCCCGCGTGGGACGCTCGGAAGTCCTGGCCATCACCGACGAAGAGGCGTTGGCCGCCGCCGCCGAACTGACCCGTCTGGAGGGAATCATCCCCGCCCTGGAATCGGCGCACGCCCTGGCAGCGCTGGACAAAAAGCAATTCGCCGCCGGCGATGTTGTCGTCCTCTGCCTGTCCGGCCGGGGCGACAAGGACATGGACACCTTCCTTAAACACCTCCCCGTTAATCAACATTAAACAACACGCTATGATACAAACACGCACGAAGACGGTGCTGGCAGACTTGCAGACGCCCGTCAGTATTTACCTAAAGGCGAGGGATGTCTTTCCCGAATCGGCCTTGCTGGAAAGTTCCGACTTTCACGGAAACGAAAACTCCGTCTCTTTCATCGGCCTGCACCCCCTGGCGCGCTTCGAGGTCAGCCGCGGCCTCGCCCACCTGTCGCACCCCGACGGCAGCCGGGAGACGCTGCCCGTCAGCCGGGAGACCCCCGTGGCAACCCTCCTCTACCGCTTCATCCGCTCCATCGACCCGCGTGCCGAGGAGGGTCTTCCCCCCGCCTACAACGGTTTCTTCGGCTACACGGCCTACGACGCCGTCCGCCACTTCGAGGACGTCCAGCCGCGCGAGGGCGATTCGGACGCCGGCGACATCCCGGACATGATCTACATCCTCTACCGCTACATCCTCGTGGTAAACCACTTCAAAAACGAAATGACCATCGTCGAAAACCGCCTGGAGGGCGAACCCACCCGCGTCGACGAAGTGCTGGCCATGCTCGACAACCGCGACTACGCCCCCTACAACTTCACCCCCAGGGGCGACGAGGAGACCTCCGTCACCGACGAGGAGTACAAGGAGATGGTACGTCGCGGCATCCACCACTGCCAGCGGGGCGACGTCTTCCAGGTCGTCCTCTCGCGCGGATTTCGTCAAGCCTTCGCCGGCGACGACTTCAAGGTATACAGGGCGCTGCGGTCGATCAACCCGTCGCCCTACCTCTTTTACTTCGACTTCGGGAGATTCCGCGTCTTCGGATCCAGTCCCGAAACCCACTGCGTTGTCGGCAAGGGGCGCGCCTACATCGACCCGATCGCCGGCACCTTCCCTCGCGGTGGCGACGACGAAAAGGACAAAGAGCGCGCCCGCGCCCTCCTCGACGACCCCAAAGAGAACGCCGAACACGTCATGCTCGTGGACTTGGCGCGCAACGACCTCGCCAAAACCACCAACAACGTGCGCGTCGACTTCTACAAGGAGGTACAATTCTACTCGCACGTCATCCACCTCGTCTCCCGCGTCTCCGGTGAAGTCCCCGCCGGCAGCAACACCATCGACATCTACGCCGGCACCTTCCCCGCCGGCACCCTCACCGGCGCCCCCAAGGTACGCGCCATGGAGCTGATCCGCGACATCGAGCGTCAACCCCGCGGCGCGTACGGCGGCTGCATCGGCTACATCGGCTTGAACGGCGACCTCAACCAGGCCATCACCATCCGATCCTTCGTCAGCAAAAACAACGTCCTCTACTACCAGGCCGGCGCCGGCATCGTCGCCCGTTCCAACGCCGAATCCGAGCTGCAGGAGGTCAACAACAAACTTGGCGCCCTCAAGCGAGCCATCGACGCCGCCGGGCGCATCATCAACTAACACCGGCAGGCCATGAACATACTTGTATTCGACAACTACGACTCCTTCACCTACAACCTCGTGCACGCCATCCGCGAGCTCGGCTGCACGCGCCTGGAGGTACACCGCAACGACCGGATCGCGCTGGACGACATCGAGTCGTTCGACAAAATCATCCTCTCCCCCGGCCCCGGCATCCCCTCCGAGGCGGGCATCCTGTTGCCCCTTGTCCGTCGCTTTGCCCCCACCAAAAGCATCCTGGGCGTATGCCTTGGTCACCAGGCCATCGCGGAAGCCTTCGGCGCGCGCCTCTCCAACCTCCGGTCGGTCTACCACGGCGTGGCCACCCCCGTGCGGGTAATCGCCGAAGACAGAATCCTCGCCGGCAGTCCCGACGCCTTCGACGCTGGCAGGTACCACTCCTGGATCGTCGACGCGGAGGCCTTCCCCCCCTGCCTCCAGGTAACGGCCACGGACGACGAGGGGCAAATCATGGCGCTCCGTCACCGCGCGTTCGACGTCCACGGCCTTCAATTTCACCCCGAATCCATCCTCACCCCCGGCGGCAGCGAAATCATCAGACGCTTCCTTTTTTAATCACAACCAAAAAAACACGAAATCATGAACAACAAATCGTTCACCGGCGTCCTCAACCGGTTATTTGCCCACCAGTACCTCTCCCGCGACGAGGCCAAAACCATCCTGGCGCACATGGCCGCCGGCGAGTACAACGAAAGCCAGATTGCCTCCTTCATCACCGTCTACTTCATGCGCAGCGTCAGCGTCGAGGAGATCCTCGGCTTCCGCGACGCCCTCCTGGAGACCCGCGTCAACGTCGACGGACTGCGCGAATACAACCCCATCGACATCGTCGGCACCGGCGGCGACGGCAAAAACACCTTCAACATCTCCACAGCCGCCTGCGTCGTCGTTGCCGGCGCCGGCTACAAGGTAGTCAAACACGGGAACCACGGCGCCACATCCATCAGCGGCGCCTCCGACGTCATGGAGCAGCACGGCGTCCGTTTCACCGCCGACATCGACACCCACCGACGCTCCCTCGACGCCGCCAACATCGCCTACCTCCACGCCCCCCTCTTCAACCAGGCGCTAAAAACGGTTGCCCCCGTCCGCAAAGCCCTGGGCGTGCGCACCTTTTTCAACATCCTTGGCCCCATTGTCAACCCCATCATGCCCCGCCGCCAGCTCCTCGGCGTCTACGACCTCAAGATGGCGCGCCTCTACAACTACATCTACCAGGAGACGGGCAACGACTTCGCCATCGTCCACTCCCTCGACGGTTACGACGAAATATCCCTCACAGGCCCCTTCAAAATCGTCAACCGGGGCGGCGAAAGCATCCACGAGCCGGAAGACCTCGGTTTCCGTCGCGCCGACCCCGCCGAGCTTTTCGGCGGAAACACCACCGCCGAAGCCGCCCGCGTATTCGACGACATCCTCGACAACAAGGCCACCGAATCACAAAAAAACGTCGTCATCGCCAACGCCGCCGTCGCCATACAAACCATCGAGCCGCGGCGCGACCTCCACGACTGCATCGCCATCGCCCGCGAATCCATCCAATCCGGGCGAGCCAAAAACGCCTTCGCCAAATTCCTTGAAATCAACAGACCATGAACATCCTCGACCGCATCCGCGAAACCAAGCGCGCCGAAATCAAACGCCAGAAAGAGGAATTTCCCCTCTCCCGCCTCCAGCGCGCCCTCTCCCTCCAGCGTCGCCCCACCCTCTCCCTCCGGGAAGCGTTAGCCGCCTCCCCCTCCGGCATCATCGCCGAATTCAAGCGCCGCTCCCCCTCCAGGGGCTGGATACACCCCGGCGCCGACGTCGCCCACATCGCCCGCGCCTACGAGGAAGCCGGCGCCGCCGCCATCTCCTGCCTCACGGACGAAGAACACTTCGGCGGCAGCATCGCCGACTTCGAAAAAGCGCGCGACGTCGTCACCCGCGTCCCCCTCCTGCGCAAGGAGTTCATCCTCGACGAATACCAGGTATACCAATCCAAGGTGATGGGCGCCGACGCCATCCTCCTCATCGCCGCCTGCCTCACCCGCGACGACGCCCGACGCCTGGCCGACATGGCGCACTTCTTCGACATGGAAGTACTCCTCGAAATACGCGACGAGCGCGAACTGGACTACATCCAGCCCAACATCGACGTCGTCGGCGTGAACAACCGCGACCTCGCCAACTTCCAAACGGACACCACCCGCTCCGCCACCCTCGCCGCCGCCATCCCCCCCTCGCGCCTCAAGATCGCCGAAAGCGGCATCAACGACCCGCGAACCATCATCGACCTCCGCCGCGCCGGCTTCCGCGGATTCCTCGTCGGCGAATACCTCATGCGCGAGCGGCACCCCGGCCAAGCCCTCGAACAACTCGTAAAAGCCACGATGCCATGAAAATAAAAGTATGCGGGATGACCGATCCCCAAAACATCCGCGACCTCGCCGCCTTGCCCGTCGACATGATCGGCCTCATCTTCCACCGCCCCTCCCCCCGCTGCATCACCGCGCCCCCCGACGCGCTCCCCGACACCGCCGCCGTCCGCGTGGGCGTCTTCGTCAACGAGACGCTGGACGAAATCCTCGCCGCCGCCGACCGCTACCACCTCCAAATGATACAGCTCCACGGCGACGAAACGTCGGACACCCGCGCTGCCCTCCGCCGCCGCGGCCTCCAGGTCATCAAAGCCATCAACGTCAGCACCGCCGACGACCTCCGCCACACCGGCAGCAGCGCCCGCGCCAGCGACCTTCTCCTCTTCGACGCCCGCTTCCCCGGCAGCGGCCGCAAGTTCGACTGGAAGATATTAAACACCTACGCCGGCGCCCTCCCCTTCATCCTCGCCGGCGGCATCAACCCCGACGACGCCCCAGCCATCGGCCAAATAACGCACCCCGCGCTGCTGGCCGTCGACCTCAACAGCCGATTTGAAACCGCGCCGGGAGTGAAAAACATCCCCGCCATCCGTCAATTCATCCAAAACCTCGAAAACAACCCGACATGAACCACGACAACCCCATCGACACCCTATTCCGTCGCCAACCCCGCGGCATCCTCTCCGTCTACTTCACCGCCGGCCACCCGCGCCCGGACAGCCTCCCGGCCATCGTCCGCGCCCTCCAGGACGGCGGCGCCTCGATGATCGAAATCGGCATCCCCTTCTCCGACCCCATCGCCGACGGCCCCGTCATCCAGCAAAGCAGCGCCGACGCCCTCCGCGGCGGGATGACGCTGCCACTGCTCTTCGACCAACTCGCGTCGCTCCGCGGCCAACTCCGCGTCCCCGTCCTCCTGATGGGCTACCTCAACCCCATCATGCAATACGGCTTCGAGCGATTTTGCCGGCAATGCCGCGGCGTTGGCGTCGCCGGCATGATCATCCCCGACCTCCCCTTCCGCGACTACCTCCGCCACTACAAACCCGTCGCCGACGCCGGGGGACTGCGGATGATCATGCTCGTCACCCCCGCCACCTCCGACGAGCGCGTCCGCCTCATCGACGCCCACACGGACGGCTTCATCTACCTCGTATCCACCGCCTCCACCACCGGCGCCCGCGACCGTTTCGACGACGACACCCGCGCCTACTTCCGGCGAATCCGGGAGATGAACCCCCGCAACCCCCTCCTCGTCGGCTTCGGCATCGCCAACAAAAGCACCCTCGACGACGCCTTCGCCCACGCCTCCGGCGCCATCGTCGGCAGCAAATTCGTCTCCCTCCTGGCCGACAGCGACACCCCCGAAGATGCCGTGAAGAAGCTGTTTCTCGCGCTGGCCACCGGTTGAGCGATATTCCGCGACCCCCGGAACGACGCCCCGCGCCCGCGCAAGTAAAAACCTGACCCGCGGGATAAAAAAGATCCCGCGCGGGATATTTTCCATCCCGCGCGGGATAATTTTCATCCCGCGCGGGATATTTTTTCTCCCGCGCGGGATAGTCTTCATCCCGCGCGGGATAATTTTCCTCCCGCGCGGGATGGTTTTCCTCCCGCGCGGGATGGTTTTCGTCCCGCGCGGGATATTTTCCATCCCGCGCGGGATTATTTTTATCCCGCGTGGGATATTTTTCATCCCGCGTGTCAGGTTTTTACTTTCGCGGGCGCGGGAAGTTTTTTCGCGCGTGATGGTCGCCGTTTCGCGCGTGACGGGGAGTGTCCCGCGGGTGATGGCGAGTATCCCGCGAGAGGCGGTTTTCATCCCGCGCGTGACGGTTTTCATCCCGCGCGTGACGGGTTTCACCCCGCGGGAGTTTCCCTCCCCGGTTGCCCTCGCCGGCGAGCGGCGAGGGGTAGCGGTGGTTACAAGGACAGGTTTCATTGATTCTGTACGCAGACGATATAGTCGATGGTGTACGAGGAGAAGTAGGATTCCTTCCAAATATTACCATAGTTTATACTTCCATTAGCATACTGCGCATCAGTACCTAACACGCCACCCGAAACGGTAAGTACGGAGACGAATCCCACCCATCCATCTATGGGAGTATAATTATTAGGATCCCAGGGTATCACGCGATAATATGTCCCATTCGGCACGGCCGCGAAGGTGTAGTTGGGGGAGTTACCGACCAACTCCACGACGTCGTCCGCAGGTTGGATAGTGCCCTGTATGTGGTAACCCGTCGGGCACGAGTCGAAATAGCCGTTCTGGAACCCGTAGTCAACAGCCCTGAAGAAGTACTTTGGCGGTTTCGCCTGGGTGAAGGAGTACAGCGGGGTGGTTTGATTGTAATGGTTGACGATGTTGATCGTGCGCGCGGCGTTGGTGGTGTTCGTGGGTATGCTGACCGTGGTCGTCGTCGTCGCGGGATTTTCCGTCACGTCTGCTATGTTCCCCCCTCCCGTGAAACCGAGAGTGTAACCCGGGGCGTTCGTCGACACGCTTATCGTGACGGTTCCTCCCATAAACGGGAGGGAGGCGGGCGACACGCCGGTGACGGAGATGGTGTAGGCGTCGCGGTCGAAGATGAAGGATTCTTGGTGCGCGGTGATGCCTGTCTGCGCGGCGTACCCGGCCTGGACGGTGACTTTACCCGTCCACGCGGAGGCGTCCGTCCACACGCGCGCGGGGACGGTTACCGTGATGTCCTCGGTACGGGGGGTGGTGAAGGGGGTGGCCGATGGTATATTGTTGGCGGCGTTAGTACCCAGACGTCCCCACCAGGGGATGTTGACGTTGGTGGCGGTGAGTATGACGTTGGTCTGGGTGAGGGAGAGATCCCCGTC
>JAIRXZ010000135.1 GCA_031267995.1 Odoribacteraceae bacterium
CCTGAAAGGGTCAAAGCAATAACTTATCGCCATCCAAAAACTCCTGAAAGGGTCAAAGAAATAACTTATCGCTATCCAAAAACTCCTGAAAGGGTCAAAGAAATAACTTATCGCCATCCAAAAACTCCTGAAAGGGTCAAAGAAATAACTTATCGCCATCAAAAAACTCCCGGCGGGGTGAAAAACTGAATTATCGCTGTCACCCTTTTTTGTTCAAACCGTGTCTTTAGGGTAAAAATTTTTGAAGACATGGATTTCAATAGTGACACCATTCACGCCCTGATTGCCGCCAGGCTGTGCGGCGAGACGCTCCGGGAAGAGGAAAACAGACGCCTGGATGCCTGGCTGGAACTCCCCGGCAATAAGGAAGAATACGCCTATTACCGTTCGATTTACCAAAAGCGAGGACGCCTGCGGGTGTGGGATAGCGCCCGACCGCCGCGGGGCTTTGCCGGGAGAAACTTCCGGGAGAAGTCGCGCCTGTCGTTGCGCGCCCGTCGCTGGTCGCGTTACGCGGTAGTCATCGTCCCGCTGCTGATCGTGGCGCTGGCGGTATCCCTGGAGTGGGGCGGGGGCGCGTCCGACGGGGGAGTTGATCCCCGCGACGTGGCGCCCGGATCGTCGCGCGCCGTGTTGCAGCGGGAAGACGGTCGGCAATTCGTCCTGGCCGACTCCGGTTTGTTGCTCGTCGACGGTATTCCCTCGCGCGGCCAGGCCGCGGGCACGCTGGAGTATCGCGACGCGGGCGAGCTTCCCGCGGAGATGCACCGCCTGGAGATCGGCAGGGGAGGGGAGTACAAGGTGGAGTTGCCCGACGGCAGCCGCGTGTGGCTGAACTCGGAATCGCGGATCACCTATCCCACTCGCTTCACGGGCGACGAGCGGCGGGTGTGGCTGCACGGTGAGGCCTATTTCGAGGTGACGCCCGACGCCTCGCGCCCCTTCATTGTCTCCGTCGACGCCTGCGAGGCGCGGGTGCTGGGCACCTCTTTCAACGTGACGCGCTACGACGGCGACACCCACGTCATCACCACTGTCCTCGACGGCTGCGTGGAGGTGACCGCCGGCGGGGTTACCGAGCGGCTGCTCCCCGATCGCCAATGCCTCTATAACCCGCTGACGGGGACGATGACTACCCGCGTCGTGGACGCCTCGCGCGTGGTTTCGTGGAAGAACGGTTTGTTCATCTTCGACGACGTGTCCATCGAGCAGATCGCCCGCCAGATTGCCCGCTGGTACGACGTGTCGGTGCGTTTTGCCGACGATGCCTCGCGCGCCGCCTCCTTCACGGGGGCGATGGAGCGTTACCGTCCCGTCAGCTACATTGCCCGCTTGCTGGGCGAGACGAACACCGTGGGCTGCTATCTTGAAGACAATCGCGTGTTGGTTTTTCACGCGCTAAAATAAAACCGGCGGGCGCGGGAACGCCCACCGGTCGCGGATTGTAACCGCCGGAGCGCGCGGGAAACGCCTCCGGCAAGTAAACACATAAATGCACACAAATCTATGGAAAAAAAACAAGAGAAAGCGTCCTCCCGCGGGGGAAGGCGGGTTAAAATGTATCGGATTATGCGCCTGGCGTTTTTCATGATCGTCTTTTTCAACTTCTCCCTCTCGGCGACGCTGCTGTCGCAGGAGGACAAGTTCAGCATCTGCAGGAGCGACGTGACCATCAAGGAGATTTTTGACGAAATCACCCGCGGCAGCACCTATCGCTTCTTCTACAACAACGAGTTTGACGTGCGCCGCAAGGTGGACATCGACCTGCGCGACGCCTCCATCGACGAGGTCATGCACGAACTCCTCACCGGTCTCCCGTACAGCCACACGACGGTGGACGAGTACATTATCATCCGTCACGACCCCAATGCCCTCCTCCAGCAGCGCTTCATCGGCCGCCGCGTCGCCGGCACGGTCAGGGACAGGCACGGCGCCCCCCTTCCCGGCGTCACGGTGCAGGTAAAGGGCACCACCACGGGCGTGGTCACGGACAAGGAGGGGCGTTTCGCCATCGTCCTCACGGGAGGAAGCGGCGACCAGGCCTTGCTATTTTCCTTCGTCGGCATGCAGCGGCAGGAGCTGGCCGTGCTCCCGGACAAGTCTGATTATGACATCGTCATGCAGGAGGAGGTGCGCGCCATCGACGAGGTCGTCGTCACCGGTTACGCGGACATCCGCAAGTCCGAGATGGTCGGCTCCTCCAACACCGTCAAGCGCGAAGAGCTCCTCTACGACGGCACCAACAGCATCGAGCAGATGCTGCAAGGCGTGCTTCCCGGCATGCTGGTAATGAACACGGACGGCCTCGTGGGCACCCGCCAGAAAGTCCGCGTGCGGGGCACCTCCACCCTCCTTGGCAACCAGGAGCCGGTGTGGGTCGTCGACGGGATTATTCAAGAAGACCCCCTCCCCTTCAAAGCCCAGGAGTTAGACACCTTCAACCCGGACAATTTCGACATGATCCGCGACTTCGTCGGCAGCGCCATCGCCTGGCTCAACCCCAACGACATCGACGAGATCACCATCCTCAAGGACGCCGCCGCCACCGTCATGTACGGCGTCCGCGCCGCCAACGGCGTCATCGTCATCACCACCAAAAAGGGGCAAGCCGGTCGCGTCGCCCTCTCCTACAGCGGCGGGTTTAGCATTTCCGGCGCCCTCACATATAGAAAGATGAACCTCATGAACTCCGAGGAGCGCGTCGACGTATCCCGCGAAATCTACGAGCGTCGCCTCTATGGCAACCGCCCCACGGACAACGTCGGCTACGAGCAGGTCTTGAAGCAATACCTCGCCAAGGAGATCTCCTTCGCCGACTTCGACGCCGGCGTCAAGCGCCTCGCCGCCATGAACACCGACTGGCTGGACATCCTCTATCGCGACCCCGTCAGCCACAACCACACCCTCAGCTTCTCCGGCGGCAAGGAAAACGTCACCTACTACGCCTCCCTCAACGCCCGCCAGACCCTCGGCACGGCCAGGGGAAACGACGTCGCCTCCTACGGCGCCTCCCTCAACATCGACTCGCGGCTCAACGACCACCTCTCCCTCTCCGCCCGCCTCAACGCCAACCTCGCCAACACCAGCAGCTTCTACACCGTCGACCCCTACACCTACGCCACCCGCACCAGCCGCGCCATCCCCTGCCGCGACGACAACGGCAACCTCGTCTACTACAACACCGTCGACAACTTCGCCTACAACGTCATCAACGAACTCGCCAACACCGGCAACACCAACGAAACCCGCGGCTTCGGCATCAACGCCAACGCCCGCTACACCTTCTTCGCCGGGCTGAACGCGCAGACCCTCTTCGGCCTCTCCGCCACCATCACCAACGGCGAATCGTACGCCTCCGAGCGCACCCACTACATCACCCTCAAGCGTCGCTACGAGTTCAACGCCTACGGCCCCGAAACCCCTGAATACAAGGCCTCCATCCTCCCACACGGCGGCGAACTCAACACCATGGACAGCCGCGCCACCTCCGTCACGTGGCGCAACTCCCTCTCCTTCGACCGCGTCCTCGGCGACCGCCACCGCGTCGGCGCCATGATCGGCCAGGAGATCCGAAGCACCCTCTCCAAGGGCGTATCCTCTACCGTCTTCGGATACTTCCCGGACAGGGGCAAGAGCATCTCGCTCCCCCGCGCCACCATCACCACCATCGCCGGCGCACTGGCGCCCAACGACATATACGACCAGATGCAGACCGCGCTTTCCGAATCGAAATCCAACGTCTTCTCGCTCTACGGCAGCGCCACCTACTCGTTCGACGAGCGTTACGTCGCCACCGGCAGCATCCGCTGGGACGCCTCCAACCGTTTCGGGCAGGACAAGCGCGACCGTTTCCTCCCCGTCTGGTCTGTCGGCGGCCGCTGGAACGCCCGCGAGGAGCCGTGGCTCAGGAACCAGGACGTCCTCAGCGAGTTGAACCTCCGATTCTCCTACGGCTGGCAGGGAAACGTCGCCGAGGGCGTCGGCCCCGACCTCATCCTCAGGATCCCCTCCAACCCCGTCAGCAAGCAAACGGGCGAGATGATGCTCACCATCCGCTCGCTCCCCTACGCCGACCTCCGCTGGGAGAAGACCCGCACCTACAACCTCGGCCTCGACGTTGGTCTCCTCAAAAATCGCTTTACCCTCTCCGCCGAGGCCTACCGCAAGCACACGGAGGACGTCATCATTTACGAGGAGCTCCCCCTCTCCTACGGCATGGAGAGCATGCCCGTCAACGGCGGCAACCTCCTCAACGAAGGCATTGAAATCCAGCTGCGCGCCACCATCATCCGCGCCCGCGACGTCGTCTGGAACATCTCCCTCAACACCTCCAAGAACCGCAACCGCGTGGAGTCGCCCATCGACCATTCCGCGCAGTGGCTCTACGCCAAGGGGGGCAACCTCGGCAAGAAGGGCTACCCCGTGTCGGCCTTTTGGGCGTTCAATTTCACGGGGTTGGACAACGAGCATGGCTTCCCCCTCTTCGACGTCCCCACGCGCGAGGAGAACCCCGCCGCCATCGACGACGTCACCGAGTACATGCGCTACGCCGGCCATCTCGTCCCCGATTTCGAGGGCGGTATCGCCACCACCGTCCGCTACAAAACGCTGACGCTGGCCACCTCCTTCAACCTCAACATCGGCGCCAAGAAGTTCCTCTACAACATGTTCAACCGCCAGGGGCTGCCCAGCGCCTACGACAACCTGCCCAAGGAGTTTACCGGCCGTTGGCGCGCGCCGGGCGATGCCTCGCTGATCCCCGGCATACCGGGCAACGTGGAGAGCGGTGTTTCCAACTCCTTTGTCCACCCCAGCGTGCTGCTGCCGGCGGGCGCGCAGGAGAGCCGCTACAACATGTACAACTATTCGACGGCGCGGGTGGTGAACGCCTCGTTCCTGCGGTGCAACTCGGTGTCGCTTTCGTACTCCGTGCCGGAGGAGGCCATCAAGCGCCTCTCGCTGAAGAACCTGCTGCTGACCGCTTCCGTCACCAACCCTTTTATTATCGTCAGCAAGGAGTTCAAGGGGATGGATCCGGAGGTGGCCACGGGCAAACAGCCCATCAGCCGCACCTTTTCCCTGAATGTTAACGTGAGCTTCTAACAAACAGGAAGATGATGCAACCCCGTTTGTCCCCGCTACCCGCGAATTCGTGGCTTTATTCATGTGACGAGAGAGTAACATGTACGCTACGATGAATAACACGATTCAATTCGTGCCGGGCACGCTTCAATTCGTGCCGAACACGCTTCAATTCGTGCCTGACACGATTCAATTCGTGCCGAACACGATTCAATTCGTGCCGGACACGATGGAAATTGGAAAACACACGTCTGTGTTTGCCAAGAAAATTGGCGTGTTTTTCACGGGAATGGTCGTGTTTTTCACGGACACACTCGTGTTTTCAAACAACATACTCGTTTTTATAACGAAAACACCCGTGTCGATCGCCATGACGTGTATGAAAGCTCTTTCCGCGTGTGTAAAAACTTTTTTCACGTGTGTGAAAACTTTTTTCACGTGTGTGAAATTTTTTTTCACGTGTGTGAAATTCGTGGAAACAAGGGTGAAAATGGCAGCAACAGGGGTGTTCGGGACAAACACGAGGGTGTTTAAACCATTAACTACAAGTGATATGATAAAATCAAGCGCGATTTTGCCGGACACGCGGGCGCGAGCCACGCGCTCGACCGCGCGAGCCACACGATCGACCGCGCGGACGACAGCAAGAGGGGCGTTGGCCACGGCCGCGTAGCCCCCCGCGAACAACATGAAAATAATTTAAACGAAAACGACATGAAAAAATACAGATTTACAAGCATCTTGTTCCTGGCCTCCCTCGCGTGGGGCTGCGGCAAGTTTTTGGAAGAGTATAGCCTGAACGAGCTGCGTCCAGGCTCGGTTATCGACCTCCAACAGTTGATGATCGGCGAGGCGTACCCGGTGACGGGCTTCTTCGCTCCCTACCTGGAGTTTATGACCGATGATATCACGAGCAATATCTCCACCCGCGCCGGCCAGCCGCAGCTTCTTTTGAAGGGCGAGGGGCCTTTCATGTGGCGGCACGACATGTACGAGACGATGGAGGAGCGCGGCGTCATCAACGCCAACTCCTACGAGCTGTATTACAAGCACGTGAAGGCGTGCAACGTGGTGCTCGACCACCTGGACGGTGTCGTCGGGTCGACCGACGAGAAAAACAAGGCGCGGGGCGAGGCGCTGGCGCTGCGGGCGTACTACTATTTCATGCTGGTGAACCTCTACGGGCAGCCGTACAACGCGCCCGGCGTGGACGTGAATACCGCGCCCGGCGTGCCCTTGCTGGTGAGTTCCGCCGTCAAGGACGAGAACCCCTCGCGCGCCAGCGTGGGCGCCGTTTACCGCCAAATCGAGGCCGATTTGCTGGAGGCCGAGGGGCTGCTGGCGGAGCTTGGACGGGGAAATAGCAAGTGGCGGGTGACCGACCTGTTTGTTTATAACCTGCTGTCGCGCGTCTACCTCTACGAGGAGCGCTGGCAGGAGGCGGCCGAGTACGCGACGAAGGTGCTGCACCGGTCGCCGCTGCTGGTGGATCTGTGCAAGTTGACGAACGCGAGCGGGACGTTCGCGACAACCAATTCCTTCCCCTCGAACGCGTTTGCTATCGCCGGCGTGGAGACGATCTGGGTGTTTTCCAGTTACCTGGAGTACTCGTTCTCGCTTAACGCCACCACGTTCCCGACTTACAGCAACGCCTCCCCGGCTCCTTACACGGCCTCCGCGTCGCTGCTGGCCAGCTATGATTATAGCGATGTCAGCGCCACCGACAGGAAGGATCTGCGGCCACACTTTTTTTACATCGGCTACGGCGCCATGAGCAATCGCCACCACGTGCTGGGGCAAAAGACCGCTATCGACGGCAACGCCGACCTGCCGACGAAGGGGATGAGGGTGGCCGAGGCGTACCTGAACCGCGCCGAGGCGCTGGCCAGGCTGTTCGCGGCTTCCGGCGACGCGGGGAACCGCGTGGGGGCGCTGGCCGATTTGAATTACTTGCGCGAGCATCGCTACGATAGGCGCAACGCGGCGTACGTGCCCGTTGATATTGCCGACGCGGCGGAGCTGCTGCAGTTTTGCCTCGACGAGCGACGGCGAGAGCTTGCTTACGAGGAGCATCGCTGGTTTGACCTGCGCCGCAACGGGATGCCGGGGGTGGTGCACTCGTTCAGGACGGACGCCGAGCAGGTGGTGGTGAAGGATTCGCTGGTTGTCGGCGATCGTCGCTACGTGCTGCCGATCCCGGCCAAGGCGCTGGAGAAGAATCCGAATCTAACGCCGAATCCATCGAATACACCCGTGTAATTATAAATAATCAATGAGATGAAGAACAAGGTATTTTATTTCGCTGTCGCCCTGGCGCTGGTGGCTTGCGCCAAGGAGGAGTCGATCCAACATTACGAGGGGACGGAAAACGTGTATGGCGATCACACGCTGCCACAGGGGAATCATGATTATGACGCTTTTATCGTCGATTTCCTCGATAAGTACAACACGCTGGTGCTGTACAAGTACGTGGCGCATGATGTCTACTGGAATGTCACGAACAACGTGGTGCGGCCGGTGGAGCTTGACTCCGTGGGCAACGTGGCCGTTGTCGGGTATCGCTACGCGCTGGCGGACGAGGATTTTATCGGCGAGCAGCTGGAGCTGATCCGGCAGAAGTTCCTCCGCCATTACCCGGACGAGTTCCTGGCGGGGATGCTGCCGAAGAAGATTTTGCTGGCGCGGTCGTTCGTGAGCGTCGCGCTGACGGGCGTGGAGACGAACGCGGCGCCTTTTTCGGGGTACGATTACTTGCTTTTCCCGTACGGCGGGGCGGAGGTGCAGGCGCTTACCAACGCGCAGGTGAACGACTTCAGGACGAGGGCGTCGGAGGTGTTCCTGCGCCGGCTGGTGAATAACGGGAAGATCGAACGCGACCCCGTTTTTCTCTCCATCTCCAATTACGCCTCGCCGGGCAGTGGCAATGCCGCGCGGATCGTCGCCGGCTTTATCACCCCCTCGGCCATCACGCGCGAGGATGATTGGAACGCTTACGTGGCCGCCATCGTCGCCACGCCCTACGACACGCTGGTGGCGCCGCGGGGTACGCTGCCCGTCACCGATTTTAACCGGCGGGGGATGCTGGCGCCGGAGTATGACACCGGGGGGCTGATCCGAAAGAAATATGACGCGATGGTGGCCTATTTCCGTGACGTGCACGACGTGGATATCCAGGCCATAGGCAACGATTTCGTGCAATGAACCGATAACGCGAGGGCGGTTGTCGACGGTAGCGCCCGGCGACGCCGCCCCGCGATTTTAAAACATGACAAAACGAAGAAAATGAAGCAACCGGTACTTGAAATAAGGAATCTATCGCATCGTTATACCACGCGGTGGGCTGTCAGGGATATCTGCCTCCAGGTGGAGGGACGGGGCATCTACGGGCTGCTCGGCTCGAACGGGGCGGGGAAGTCGACCCTCATGAATATCCTCTGCGGCGTGCTGAAACCGACGGAGGGCGAGGTTTTTATTAACGGGGTGGATGCCCGGCGACACCCCGTGGAGGCCAAGCGGTGCATCGGCTTTTTGCCGCAAAAGCCGCCGCTGCACGTCGACCTGACGGTGGACGAGTATCTCCGCTATTGCGCGTATTTGCGCGATATCCCCGCCCGCGAGGTGAAGGCGGCCGTCGACAGGGTGACGGGGGAGTGCGGCATCGGGAACCTGCGTACGCGGCTGATCCGCAACCTGTCGGGGGGCTACCAGCAACGCGTCGGGATTGCCCAGGCGATTATCCACCGGCCGCTGCTGGTGGTGCTGGACGAGCCGACGAACGGGCTGGATCCAAACCAAATCGTGGAGGCGAGACGACTGGTGGAGGAGATTGCCGACGAACGGACGGTGATCCTCTCCACGCATCTCCTGGCCGAGGTGCGCGCCACGTGCGATCATATCTACATGGTGGAGCAGGGGCAAATCGTGTTTGCCGGCCCCGTCGCGGACTTCGATAATTATATCCCGCCCAGCACGATCGTCGCGACGATGAAGGCGCTGCCTTCCGTGGACGACCTCGCCGCGCTGGAGGGGATGACGGGGGCGGAGGCGCTGGGGGATCATCGCTACCGACTGTCGTTCGCGGACGTGGCGGACGCGGCGGGGCACGTGGTGAAGGTGAGCGTCGCCCGCGGCTGGGAGCTGACGGAGATCGCCGTCGAGAAGAACACGCTGGACGCGATCTTTGCCGAGTTGTCAAAAAAGAAGTAAATACACGAAAATCTATTTTACATGAAAAAGATAAGGAAAATAGCGCTCGTCGAGCTGCAAACGTTCTTCTATTCGCCGGTGGCGTGGCTGATTCTCATCGTTTTTGCTTTCCAGGCGGGGATGATTTTCACGGATATCTTCGGCGCCTCGGTGCGCAACCAGGAGCTGAAGTTTTCGCTGTCGAACCTGACGGTGACCATCACGCGGGGGACTTTCGGGAAGATCCAGGAGTATCTCTATTTCTATATCCCGCTGCTGACAATGAGCCTGATGAGCCGAGAACTGGGCAGCGGGTCGATTAAATTGCTCTATTCGTCGCCGGTGACCAACAGGCAGATTATCCTCGGCAAGTACGCGGCGATGCTGGCTTACGGCTTCGTGATGATGGTGGTGGTGGGGATCCTGGTGGCCTGGGCGGCGTTGACGGTGAAGGATTTTGATCTGCCCGTGGCGCTCTCCGGCATGTTGGGGCTTTACCTTTTGCTGGCAGCTTACGCGGCCATCGGGCTGTTTATGTCGAGCCTTACCTCCTACCAGGTGGTTGCCGCCATGGGAACGTTGGCCGTGCTGGCCGCCCTCAACCTGGTGAAACGCGTGGGGCAGGAGTACGATTTTATTCGCGAGATCACCTGGTGGCTCTCCATCAACGGGCGCGCCGACGAGTTTATCAACGGGCTGATTTGTAGCGAGGACGTGCTCTATTTCGTTATTGTCCCGGCGCTATTCCTGTCGCTCTCCATCCTGCGGTTGGGGGCGACGAGGCAGAAGTCGCGCTGGCACCTCTCCCTGGCGCGGTATGTTGGCGCGTTCCTCGTGGCCATCCTCGCCGGCTACGTGACCTCTCGTCCATCCCTGATGGCTTTTCACGATGCCACCCGGACGAAGCAGCTGACCCTCACGCCGCCCAGCCAGCAGATCATTAGCCGGGTGAAGGGCGCGCTGAAGATGACCGTCTACGTGAACGCGCTGGACAGAAACCTCTCGGCCGCCCTCCCCCGCGCCCGCAAGGCGGACATGGAGCGCTTTGCCCGCTACACGAGGTTTAAACCGGAGATGGAGGTGAAGTATGTCTATTACTATACCAATCCTGGCGATCAGGGACTTGAACGACGCTATCCCGGCCTCTCCCTGGAGCGGATGGTGGGGCAGGTTTGCCGGGCGTGGGACGCCGATTCCACGATATTCAAGCCGCTGGTCGACATCGAAAAGGAGGTTGATCTCGCCCCGGAGGGCTACCGCCTCGTGCGCCTCCTCGAACGGGAGAGCGGCGAGAAGACTTTCCTGCGCATGTTCGACGACATGACGCGCTATCCCTCTGAGGCCGAGATCTCCGCCGCCCTCAAGCGGCTCGTCATCAAGCCGCCGCTGGTGGCTTTCCTTGCCGGGCACGGGGAACGCGATATTAACGATGCCGGCGATCGGGGCTATTACCGCTTTTCCGCCAACAAACACGCCCGTACCGCGCTGGTGAACCAGGGGTTCGATTGCGTGACGATCGACCTCGGCGACGAGGTGCCGGCGGATGTCAACGTGCTTGTCGTCGCCGACCCGCGTCGTCCCATCCCCGCCGACGAGCGGGAGCGATTGCAACGCTATATCTCCCAGGGCGGCAATCTCCTGCTCCTGGGCGATCTTCGCGGGCAGGAGGTGGTGAATCCCCTTGTCGCCCCGCTTGGTCTCCGATTCTTGCCGGGGCAACTCGTGCGCTATCCCAAGGAAGTTGAAAAGGAACCGGTGGAAAACGTTGGGTCGCTCTCTGCCGGTCGCGGCGCCGCTCCCCCGCGGCAGAACGTCTCCCCCGATTTTATTCGCGCCTCCCTGGACAGGCGGGCGGCCGGCCTCTCGCGGCTGCACGAAAGTCTCTACAATATTACCCGCGGCGGCACTGCCCGCGTGGCCATGCCGGGGTGCCTGGCTATCGAACAAGGCGACGATACCGGTTATAGCGTCATCCCTTTCTTTACCACCGATCCCGCGGACACGTGGAACGAATTGCATACCACCAATTTTATTGACGACACTGCCCGCCTCGAGATTTCTCGCGGGGAGGAGCGTCGCGCTCACGCCGCCGGTCTTGCCCTCACGCGGGCGATGGGGGAGAGGCAGCAGAAGATCATAGTCCTCGGCGATGCCGATTGTCTCTCCAACGAACGCGTGGGTGGCGTGAACTCCAATTTCGTGATGGCCATGTTCCTGTGGTTTTCGGACGACGCCTTGCCTGTCGACGTGCGCCGTCCCGCCACCCCGGACAACGCCATTTTTTCCTCCGGCTCCGGCGTCAAAATGGCCAGGAACGTGCTGATGTTTATCTTCCCCTCACTCCTCCTCCTCGCCAGCCTCATCCTCTGGCTGCGCCGCCGGGGTAGGTAAGTTCAACGTGCCGCCTCGCGCGGCTCTCTTCCATCTACTCTCACGCGTGTGTTCACTTTTCTTTTTTCCCGGTGACCCTTTGTTTTCTTCCTGGTCGCCGGGATTTTTTATGCCCGGTAGTGGCTCGTCTTGAACATCCTCCTCTCCCCGTGTCGACGAGGGGTGCGTAGGGGATGCTCGCCGGGGGAAAACGGGAATAAACTATATTTTCACGGAAACTTTATTAACCGAGGGTGTTGTCGTCGGGGTGCGTACGCGGGAACGGGCGCCCGCAAGGGGCGCCCTCGACGTGTTCGCTTTCCACGCTGTAGGGGCGAATAATTATTCGCCCAAACACGTTTCGTCGTTGTTGTCACCGGGGTACGCGGGGAAGGGCGAATGATTATTCGCCCCTACGGCATAATCCGGCGATATCCCGCGGGGGCGGCACACGCGGGGAAGGGCGCACACGCAAGGCGCGCCCCTACAGCATTATTGTTATCGTTGGTGTGTTGTAGGGGCGCACCCGCGGGCGCGCCCTCGACGTATTGTTTACCGGTATTATCGTCGGGGTGTCAGCGTTCCTCGCCCTTGAAGGGGGGCAATCCCAGGTCGGCGCGCGTGAGGCGGGAGGGGAGGAAGGGGGAGGCGTCGCCGCCGTTGAGGAGGATGTCCCTGACGATGCTGGAGCTGATGAACGCGTGGTGGGGGGAGGTGAGGAGGAAGATGGTTTCGACGCGAGGGTTTAAGGCGCGGTTGGTTTGTCCCATCGCCCGCTCGTACTCGAAGTCGGCGGCGGTGCGCAGGCCGCGGATGAGGAACGAGGCGCCGACAAGGGTGCAGTAGTCGACGGTGAGGCCGGTGTAGGGCGACACGTCGACCCGCGGTTCGTCCCGGAAGACTTCGCGTATCAGGGTGACGCGGGTGGTGATGTCCAGGAGTTCGCGCTTGCCGGCGTTGGCTCCCACGGCGATGATGATTTTGTCGAAGAGGCGGAGGGCGCGGGTGACGATCTCCTCGTGGCCGATGGTGAAGGGGTCGAATGAACCGGGAAATAGTGCGGTGTTTTTCATGTTTGGCGTGAGTTGGTGGGGCGACGGGGGGTCGCGATTCAAAGTTACAAATTAAAAGGGTTTTGGCGAGATGACAAAGGATTTGATGCGGTTTCGGGGATTTTTTGGCGTTGATGTCGGTTGAAGTGGTTTTTTTGGATAACTTCGCGGCCGTTGATTCTAAACATTTTCAGGTAACTAAATTAATAGAAATGGCCAAGAAATTACTTATTCGGGATCTGACCTTGAGGGACGGTCAGCAGTCTGCTTTCGCGACGCGGATGACGCAGGGGCAGGTGGATCAGGTGCTCCCTTTTTACAAGGATGCTAATTTTTACGCGATGGAGGTGTGGGGCGGCGCCGTGCCGGATTCGGTGATGCGGTATTTGAACGAGAACCCGTGGGAGCGGCTGGAGAGGATCAAGGCCGCGGTGGGCGATGTGTCCAAGTTGACGGCTTTGTCGCGGGGGCGCAATTTGTTTGGTTACGCGCCGTACCCGGATTCGATTATCGACGGGTTTTGCAGGAATTCTATCGCTTCCGGGCTGGGGATCATGCGTATTTTCGACGCGCTGAATGACGTGGATAACGTGAAGGCGACGATCAAGTATGTGAAGGCGTATGGGGGGATCGCCGATTGCGCGGTGTGTTACACGATTGACCCGCATTTTAGCTCCGTGGAGCGGATGAAGGCCAAGTTGAAGGGGAAACCGCTACCGAAGGAGGTTTTCACGAACGAGTATTTCTTGAATAAGGCGAGGGAGATGGAGGCGCTGGGGGCGGATATGATCACGATCAAGGATATGAGCGGGTTGATCCAGCCTTCGCGTATCGCGGAGATGGTGTCGTCGTTCAAGAAGCATTTGCGGGTGCCCGTTGATTTTCACACGCATTGCACGCCCGGGTACGGGTTGGGGGCGGTGCTGGCGGCGATCGTGAACGGGGTGGACGTGGTGGATTCGGTGATTTGGAATTTTGCCGGCGGGCCGGCGGCGCCGGCTGTCGAGCTGGTGTACGTGTTCTGCAAGAAGTTGGGCGTGGAGATGGACGTGAACATGGAGGCGGTGGCCAAGATTAACCAGGCGCTGCGGGGGATCCGGGAGGAGCTGGAGGCTTTTGATGCCGTGAAGCAGTTCCCGATTCCGTTTAACCCGCTTACCGACGCGCTGCCGGCGGCTGTCGATAAGGAGTTTGATGACGCGATAGCGGCGGCCAAGAGGGGGGACGAGGCGGCGCTCCTGCGGGCGTGTCACGCGATAGAGGCTTATTTTAATTTCCCGAAGCCTAATGATCTGGTGAAGGAGGCGGAGATTCCGGGGGGGATGTACACGAATATGGTGGCGCAGTTGAAGCAGCTGAATTCGATGGAGATCCTGGAGGGGGCCATGAAGTTGATTCCTACCGTGCGGTTGTCCGCGGGGCTGCCGCCGCTGGTGACGCCGACGAGCCAGATAGTGGGGGCGCAGGCGGTGAATTGCGCGCTGGATATGAAGAACGGGAAGCCGATGTACACGAATGTTTCTAACCAGTTCGTGGCGCTGGTGAAGGGGGAGTACGGGAGGACGCCGGTGCCGGTGGATCCGGAGTTTCGACTGA
The DNA here is from genome assembly GCA_031267995.1 of Odoribacteraceae bacterium. GTDB lineage: Bacteria > Bacteroidota > Bacteroidia > Bacteroidales > Marinifilaceae > JAIRKS01. The sequence continues at coordinate 14,286 of JAIRXZ010000135.1, forward strand.
AGATCGCGAAGGTGAGGGAGGAGACGCCGTATGATACTTCGAAGTACCGGATGCAGGAGAATCCCGTGCTGGCGGAGTGCGGGAACGTGTTGCTGGCGGCGAACGAGAAGGAGGTGCTGCTGATGGAGTTGTTCCCGGCGGTGGCGCGTTCGTTCCTGATGCGGCAGAAGGAGGCGGCGTTCCAGGCTAACCAGGCTAACCAGGCGGCTACCCGGAAGGCCGAGGAGGTGAAGGTGGAGGCGAAGGAGGTGGCGCCCGTTACCGGTAAGGTGATAGAGGCGCCGATGCCGGGGAGTATTTTCAAGATCCTGGCGAAGGTGGGGGATACGGTGAAGTTCGATCAGGAGGTGCTGATCCTGGAGGCGATGAAGATGGAGAATAGTATTACTTCGGATTATGCCGGCGTTGTCAAACGGGTGTTTGTCACCGTCGGGAGTAGCGTGGCTGCCGGGGATAAGCTGTTCGAGATCGAGGTTTGACGTTGACCGCTCCCGGTGAATGAAAAAAAGAGACTGTCTTTATGATGGTCTCTTTTTTTGTTTGATGGTCGGATTGCTTCGGGCAAATGGAAGTCTTTATGATGGTCTCTTTTTGATGATCTGCTTTCTTCGGCAAATGAAAAAGAGGGTGCCTTTATGATGGTCTCTTTTTGGTGATCTGCTTTCTTCGGCAAATGAAAAAAGAGACTGTCTTACGATAGTCTCTTTTTTATACGGGTTACGGGGGGCTTACCTGTTTAGAATTTGGAAGTAGGCGACGTCTTCCCACTCTTTACCGCGGCGCAGCCAGTCTTTGCGGTAGCCGGTTTGGGTGAAGCCGATCTTCTCGAATAGCCTGAGGCTGGCGACGTTGCCGCACGGTACGCTGCAATAAATTTGGTTGAGTCCCAGCGTCTCGAAGCCGTAGGAGAGCATCAGCAGGATGGCCGCGGAGGCGTATCCCAGCTTGCGATTTTCGGAGTCATGGATCATGATCCCGAGGCCGGCGCGCTGGTGGTAGGGGTCGAAGTCGTAGAGGTCTACCAGGCCGACGGGTGTCCGCGTTTCTATCAGTTCGATGATCAGGCGCAATTGCTTGGTGGTGTAGATGTCGAGGTGCGAGTTGTCGATGTATTTCTTCAGCGTGAAGCGCGAGAAGGGGGTGAGCGTGTTGCTTACTTCCCACAGATCCATATTGTTTTCCCACCTGTAAAGATACTCCAGATCCTCCGGCTCCAGCGGGCGCAACCGAATAGTTTCGTCTTTAATCATAGATCACGGTTCAATTTGTTAAACAATCATGCAACGAGTTCCCAAATGTACGCGTTTCTTTGTTTCTTCCGAGGGGTCGGGCAAAATTTTTGCGGCGAAATCGGTATCTTTGTCGGGCAATGCAAAAAAATATGTATAACCTGCTCACGATTCTCGGCCCGACGGCTACCGGGAAGACCGCCCTGGCCGCGAGGGTGGCTGCCGAAACGGGGGGGGAGGTGATTTCGGCCGACTCCCGGCAGCTTTACCGGGGGATGGATATCGGGACGGGAAAGGATCTGTCGGAGTACGCGTGTGCCGGGCGGCCGGTTCCGTATCACCTTATTGATGTCGCGGAGGCGGGGTACCGCTATAATTTGTTTGAATATCAGCGAGATTTTATCAAGGTCTGGGAGGATTGCCGGCGACGGGGGGCGTTCCCCGTGCTCTGCGGCGGGAGCGGGATGTACCTGGAGTCCGTGTTGAAGGGCTACCGGATGACGCCGGTGCCGGAGAATCCGACGCTGCGGGCGACGCTGGCGTCTAAGTCTTTGCCGGAGCTGGCGGAGATTTTGTCTACCTACAAGAATCTGCATAACACGACGGATACCAATACTCCCGAACGGGCGATCCGGGGGATTGAAATTGCTGAATATTACAGCACCCACGCGCCGGAGCAGGGGGAGTTTCCCGAAATTCGCCCGCTGGTGGTGGGGATTTTCTTTGACCGGGAGACGCGTCGGGAACGGATTACTGCCCGGCTGCATGCTCGCCTGAACGCGGGTATGCTGGAGGAGGTTAGGGGGCTGCTGGCGCGGGGGGTGAAACCGGAGGATCTTGTCTACTATGGCTTGGAGTACAA
>JAIRXZ010000131.1 GCA_031267995.1 Odoribacteraceae bacterium
CCACACCTTCGTCCCGTCGGGGAGGGTTAGCGGGTATTCTCCCCCGCGCGGTACCACGACCTTGTGAATGGCCGCTGACGCCGCCGAGTGGACGCGGGTGGTGTCGTGGTAATTCAAGGCGTTCGTCCCCTCGTCGAGGGCGATCTCGCGGGCGGCGTGGTGATCGATAACCGGGGCTTCGCGCCTCCCCAGCAGGTCTACGCGTTGCCCGTCGGAGAGGAAAAGCGTGGCCTTCGTCGTCCCCGGTTCGATGGATTGCTCCTCCGCGCCGGTCGGCGCGGGTGCCCCCGGGCGCAGGATGAGGTACCCCACCACAATGAGGAAGGGAAGGCAGATCGATGCCGCATAACGCACGACACGCGCCAAGAGAGGATTTCTTTTCGTCCTCCGCCTGACGCGTTGCCATGCCCTTTTTTTGTTCATCTGCCCTAATCCTTTCAGCAGGTGGCTCTCCTGCATGATGAATCTGGTCTCCTCGTACTCTCGCCGGTTGTCCTCGGAAGCCCCGATCCACCGCGAGAGTATTTCCTTATCCTCTTCCGTACATTCGCCCCGCAGTTGTCGGAGGATGTACTCTTCGTAGTTCTCTTTCATTGACATTTTAATAAAATTCACGTCCCGTACCCTAACGTTGTCCTCCCGGCGGAGAGTTTTCATCCCCTTTCAGCACCCGTCAACCGGGGAGGTTGACCGAGGAGGCCGGGAGGACGTATTAGAGTGTGTTTGCGGGAGGGGAGAACCCCCTCTTCGTGAATAAAACGGGAAAACGCGAAAATGGGTGAAAGAAATAACCCGACAAATAAACGATCGCCTGCCCGTTTTTTTCTACATTTGCACCCCAGGTCGAGAAATGACACCCTCGGGTGACGAAATTCATTGCTCGCGACGGGCGACGATGCCATTTTACTATAAAATTTGAAACTATGCTGAAGACGTACGGGGTTCACTTTCTATTCATGCTGACGGTTTGCGTCTTCGCCTTTTTCGTGAACAACGGGGCCGTTCACGTCAATAGCCCGGAGGCACGCAATCTGACAACGGCAAGGGAGATGGTGGAGTACCACAACTGGACAGCGCCAACGCTGAACGGGGAGTCGCGCCTGGGACGCCCACCCCTACCGTCGTGGATGGCCGCGCTGGTGGAACGCGTCAGCCCCGATAATCTCGTCCTGCAACGAACCGTGACCGGGGGAATGACCGCCCTGGCCGTCCTCGCGCTCTACCTGCTGGCGCTCGCCATGACCCGGAGCAGGCTCTTTGGGATGCTCTCGGCGCTGGTGCTGGCCACCTGCTCAGGCGTGGTGCTGATGGGGAGAACGGTCGACGGGCACGGGCAAGCGTATGCTTTCATGCTCGGCGCGATTTTCTTTCTCTATCGCGCGTCCGTCGCCTCGCGCACACGCTGGTGGGATTTCGTGATGGCCGGCGTTCTCCTTGGCCTGGCTTTCCTCTCCAGGGGGCTGGAACTCTTTTACACGCTGTTACTCCCTTTCCTTATCGCTTTTGTCGTTCTCTACCGTCCCTCGTTCCGGCACAAAACTTGGCCGCTGACGCTGACGTTCGTGGTAGGTTTGGCGACGGGATTCGTCTGGCTGCTGTTCGCCCTCCGCGCCGGGGAGACGATCAAACCGTTCATGCAACTCAACGACCGCCCGTGGTACTATTATTGGCACTTCTTCGTCGAATCGGGCATCTGGTCGCTCTTTCTGCTGACCGGTCTGTGCGGCTGGTGCTGGATGCGCGGACGCATAGCCCTGAAAAAGGAGTACGAGTTCGCCGTCCTCTGGCTGCTGCTCGCGCTGCTGCTGCTCACCATCTTTCCGGGAAAGAGCACGCGCTATCTCCCCTCCGTGCTTATCCCCGCCGCCCTGGTGGTCGGACACTATATGTTGGACATCTTCCAACGCGTCAGGGAGGATAAACTGGAGCGCGCGGATAAAATCATCTTTCGCCTGAACGCCTTCCTGCCCGCCCTGATCAGCCTCGGCGTGCCGGTGGCGCTGCACGTGATGTTCCGCGACGGGCTGGGGATGTGCCTCTACATCATCTTCTCGCTCCTCTTTCTGCTGGTCGCCCTGTCGGTCTTCACTGGAGGGATCAAACTGAAACCGCTCAAAGTGTTCACGGGGATGATGGTGATGATGATCCTCGTCGAGAGCTTCCTCGTCCCCCACCTCGCCGACACTTTCAACAACCCGGAGATGAACAGCATCCGCCACGTGCGCCAGGAACAGGAACTTCAAAACCTTCCCTTCTACCACCCCGCCGGCGAGGTTTTGCGCCCGGAACTGCTCTACGAGTCCGGACGGCGGATTTTGCCATTAGATTTGGGATCCTCGCCCCACGCCTGCCCCCTGCCCTCTGTGCTGGTATCGAGCCTCCCGGCGGAACAGGTGCTCCCCGCCGAATGGCTGGAACGAATCGCCCCGCGACAGGTGGGGTACTACGACAGCAATCCCTTTCGCCACTACTCCCCCGGCCTCACCTGTTATGTCACCTTGCTGGAGGAGCGATCCCGTTAGTGTGGCGACAAACCCGCGTTCAAAAAATCGAAAACACCCGGAACATCGGTGAAGAAGAATGACACCCAAAGCACCTCCGAGGCACCCCCGCGGCGTCCAAACAAAGGAGTGCCCACTTTTGAGTTCCGATTATTATGCGTACTTTTGCGCCGTTTTATGTCGACATCGTGGATAAACTAAAAGAATACAAGATCGCTTACAAGGGGTTGAAGGAGGGGACTCACACGTTCCGCTTCACGCTGGATCGTGACTTCTTTGATTGTTTCGACGCCACCGGGGGAATGGAAGGGAACGTGACGGTCGACGTGGAGTTGGTAAAACACAGCACGTTTATCGAAACGCGGGCACGCATGGAAGGGAAAGTGAAAGCAACGTGCGACCGTTGCCTCGACGAGATGGAACTGCCGTTGGCCGGAGAGATGACCTTCCTCATCAAACAGGGGGGCAGGGAAGAGGGGAATGATGACGACTACATCGTGCTGGCGCCGGGAGAAGACCACATCGACTTGAGCACGCCGCTGTACGAACTATTCATGCTGAACTACCCGCCACGAGTAGCGCACCCCGCCGGGGAGTGCGACCCCGAAATGGAACGCCTACTAAAAGAACTCGCCGTCGACGCCGACCCGGAAAACGACCCGCGATGGAATGACCTGAAAAAACTGATTAATAACTAAAAAATAGAAAAAGATGGCACATCCTAAACACCGCGTCTCGAAACAGAGACGGAACAAGAGAAGAACACACTACAAGGCAACCGTCCCCACGATCGCGAAATGCTCCAACTGCGGCAGCGCCGTGGTCTACCATACCGTGTGCCCCGAGTGCGGCTACTACAGGGGCAAGTTGGCGATCGAGCAACCGGACAAGGCTTGAATCGCGGGCGCCGGCAGACCGATCCTCGCCAGACGTCACCGGTAACTCCACGGGTCAAGAAACGAAACGCGAATTAATATCAAAGTGACATGGAACAACTAAAGGCCGTCATCACGGGCGTGGGTGCGTACTATCCTGAAGACCTCCTCACGAACGAGGATTTAAGCCGAATGGTAGACACCACCGACGACTGGATCATGACCAGGATCGGGATCAAAGAGCGCCACATCCTCCGGGAAAAGGGCAAAGGAAGCGCCTTCCTCGGTGCCGGGGCGGTAAACGACCTGCTGCGGAAAACCGGCACCAAACCGGACGAAGTCGACCTATTGATCTGTTGCACGGTGACACCGGACATGCATTTCCCCGCCAACGGAAACCTCATCTCCGACCTGGCAGGGATCAAGCACGCGTTCAGTTTCGACCTCAACGCCGGCTGTTCCGGCTTCCTGTACGGCTTGATCACCGCCGCGCAATTCGTGGAAGGGGGGCGCTACAAAAAAGTAGTACTCGTGGGCGCCGAAAAAATGTCGGCCATCACCGACTACACCGACAGGGCTACCTGCCCCATCTTCGGCGACGCCGCCGCGGCCGTCCTCCTGGAACCCTCCGCGGAGGGATACGGCGTGCTCGACCACATCGCCCGCTCGGACGGATCCGGCTGGGTACACCTCCACATGAAAGCCGGGGGATCCCTCAAGCCGCCGACCATCGAAACGGTCACCGCGAAGGAACACTTCATCTACCAGGAAGGGCAAGTCGTCTTCAAACACGCGGTATCCAAAATGGCCGACATCTCGGTAGAAATCATGAACCGCAACCACCTCACCGCCGACGACGTCGCCTGGCTCGTACCCCACCAGGCAAACATGCGAATCATCACCGCCACCGGCGAGCGCATGGGACTACCCGCCTCCAAAGTAATGGTCAACATCCAGCGCTACGGGAACACCACCTCCGCCACCATCCCCCTCTGCCTGTACGAGTGGGAGCGGCAACTAAAAAAGGGAGACAACCTCATCCTGGCAGCCTTCGGGGCGGGTTTCACCTGGGGCGCCATCTACTTGAAATGGGGCTACAACGCGGGAGAGTAAAAAAAAACGGGTAATCACCCGCTTTTTTTATGTTTTTAAATTAGTTGTTGTACATTTGGGAGCCATTTTACCACCATGAGTAGAGACCAACACAAAAGTAACACCAGCGACCGACAGACCGTAATCCTCGATGAAACAGAGATCACGGGCGAGTTGGTCATTACCGGTGCCGACCTCCTCCTGCTGGGAAAAGTGAACGGGAACATCAAATGTTCCGGACGCGTGATCATCAACGAAGGAGCGAAAGTCTCCGGAAACATCCTGTGCGACATCCTCGATCTAAACGGAACGGTAGACGGGGCGGTAAAATCCACCCTCCTCACCCTGCGGGAGCAGGGCGTCATCAGGGGCGACGTCGAAACATCAGGCCTTAGGATCCGCGGGGGCAAAATCAACATCACCACGTTACGCTTAGTATCAAATTGAAACTTTAAATAAATTACACTTATGGGAAAAGAGCTACAACAAGTTGCGTTAAACCTATTCAGTGAAGGCACGCAAATCGTGGGCGACATCATCGCGACAAACGACATCCGCATCGACGGATCCATCAAAGGAAACATCAAAACATCGGGACGCGTAGTCATCGGCCCGACGGCCAAAATAGAAGGCAACATCGAATCCCCCGGCGTAGACCTCATCGGCCTCATGCAAGGCAACATCACCTCATCGGGGCTGGTATCCCTCCGCGAAAAATCCATGTTCCTCGGCAACATCGACACCGCCAAAGTATCCATCGAAGCCGGCGCCATCTTCAACGGCGAGTGTCACATCGCGAAAGAACAAGGAAAAGCGAAAAACAACGCGTAGGTGAAACCCCTCGCCCTCATCATCGCGGCCATCCTCCTCGTGGCCTGCGGGGAGCAGGAGAGCAGCGTCGAGCGGGGAGTATCCAGGGAGCTGGCGCGCGAGCGCAAAGCCACCATCGGGGGGGTCACCTACGACCTCCACTTCGTCGTACCCGCCACCCGCGAAGACCCCGTTACCGCCGAATCCAGAATCACCTTCGAGCTAACCAGGCCAGCCCCCTTAATCCTCGACTTCAAGGCAAACAGCGACCAGATCCTCTCCCTCTCCATCGAGGGCCGCCGCGTCCCCTACACCTTCAAAAACGAGCACATCATCATCCACCCCAAGCACCTGAAAGAGGGGCGCAACACCATCGACCTGAAATTCATCGCCGGCGAAAGCGCCCTCAACAGGCACCAGGACTACCTCTACACCCTCCTCGTGCCCGACCGTTGCCGCGTCCTCATGCCCTGCTTCGACCAGCCGGACATCAAGGCGCGCTTCAAACTCATGATCAAAATCCCCGCCCCCTGGAAAGCCGTGGCCAACGGCGAACTCATCCGCGAAGAAACATTCCCCGACTACAAACTCTACGAATTTGAAGAAACAAAACCACTGAGCACCTACCTCTTCGCCTTCACCGCCGGAGAATTCTCCCGTGCCGACCAATACATCGGCGGCCGCTGGATCGGCATCTACTACCGCGAAACCGACACCACCCTCGTCGAAAACAGCATCCCCGCCATCGCCGCCGAAGTCCGCTACTCCATCGCCTGGATGGAACGCTACACCGGCATCGCCTACCCCTTCAAAACATACAACGTCGTGGCCATCCCCGACTTCCAATTCGGCGGCATGGAACACCCCGGCGCCACCTACTTCAACGCCGCCGCCATACTCCTCCCACCCGACGCCGGGGAAGTACTCAAAACGCGCAGGAGCGACGTCATCGCCCACGAAACAGCACACATGTGGTTCGGGAACTTCGTCACCATGAAATGGTTCGACGACGTCTGGCTAAAAGAAGTATTCGCCGGATTCATGGCAGACAAAATCATCACCGACCTCTACCCCGACGCCGACCACCAGATGAACTTCTTCATGGCCCACCACGAACCCGCCCTCCGCACGGATCGCACCCGCGGCACCCACCCCATCGCCCAGCCCCTCGAAAACCTCAAAGACGCCGGCACCCTCTACGGGGACATCATCTACCACAAAGCCCCCATCATCATGCGCGTCCTCGAACAAGAAATCACCCCCTACGAACTACGCCGCGGCCTATGCCTCTACCTCAGGCGATGGAACTACTCCAACGCCGACTGGAACGACCTCATCCGCCTCCTCCAAAACACCACCGGACGCGACCTCCTCGCCTGGAACGCCACCTGGGTAACAGAAAAAGGCGCCCCCGTCATCGAATTCCTCGACGACAAAATCACCGTCAAAGACGAAGCCGGCAAAGCCCGCGCCTGGCCGCAACACCTCATCGCCATGCGCGCCGGAACCCCCGGCCTCCGCTCCATCCACCTCGCGGACACCATCGTACCCCTCCGCGACCCCGCCATCGTCCTCCCCAACTGCACCGCCACCGCCTACGGCAGCATCCTCCCCTCCGAACCCCAGACCCGCTTCCTCAACGACAACCTCGGACGCCTCCACCGCCCCCTCCACCGCGCCGTCGCCTGGCAACAACTCTACGAAGGCGTCCTCCACGACAAACTCAAGGGAGAATCATTCATCCGCCTTTGCATCAAACACCTCCCCAACGAAACCAACAACCGCGTCATCCACCAAACCTTCGCCTTCATGATCACCGTCCACAACACCTACATCGACGAAGGCGCCCGCCAACTCCTCCGCGACGAACTCGACCGCTTCTTCATGACCATGCTCTTCAAAAACCAAAAAGAAATCAACAAGCGAAACATATTCCACGCCCTCCTCGCCATCTACTCATCCCGCGACGTCGGCAACTACTTCCTCAAAACACTCCGCGGCCAATACCTCCGCGAAGACCTCATCCTCCAGGACGCCGACCGCGTAGCCATCGCCTGCAACATCGCCCTCCGCGAACCCGAACGCTACGAACAACTCAAACGCCACGTCAACCGCGTCGTCAAAGACAAAGACCTCCTCGCCCGCTTCCACTACATCTACCCCGCCCTCGCCCCCGACAAACACACCCGCGACAGCGTCTTCAACGCCCTCCTCATCCCCCGGAACAGGCAAAACGAAACATGGGCGGCCGAAGCCCTCCGCTGGCTCAACCACCCCAGGCGAAAATCGGAAGCCGAAGAATACATCCCCAAAATCCTCGCCAAACTACAAGAAATACAAGAAACGGGCGACATCTTCTTCCCCGACAACTGGCTACGCGCCGGCCTCTCCGGCCACACCAGCAAATACGCCTCCACCGTCACCCGTCAATTCCTCGAAAAAAACCCCAACTACCCCGAAAACCTGCGCCTCAAAATCCTCGCCGCCACCGACCACCTCCGTCGCCTCCACGAATAACCCTCCCCTCACAAATCCTGCCGCCCAAACCGCGCGAAACACCCCGCCAAACACAACCCCACCCACGCCGCCGCCGCCACCGCCAACCCCCACGACGGCCAATGCACCCCCGCCGGCGCCACCAGCCCCGCCACGTCACCGGCAGCCGCCATCGCCCCCGGCACCAGCAAATGATCGGACGCCGCCAGCGGCAACAACTCCCCCGCGTGCCCCAACCCCTCCAGCCGCCGCTCCAGCACGTTCTCCAGCACGAAAGCGTAAAAACAAAACAAACCCATCGCGAAAGCCGACCGCCGGAACAACAAACCGAAAAAAAACGCCAGCCCGATATACATCAACGCCTGCAAGAAAAAACACCCCGCCACCCCCAGCCCCGACAGCGACACCTCGCCGCCCCCCGCCAGCCCGAAAACAAAACC
>JAIRXZ010000190.1 GCA_031267995.1 Odoribacteraceae bacterium
TTACCGGGATTTTCGTGCAGGATGAGGCGTCGGTGCGACTCTTGGCGGGGATAGGCATCACCGCGGTGGAGGTGGCGGGAGATACCCGCTTCGACCGCGTGAGGGAGATTGCCCGCGAGTACCGGTCGGTGGAGCGCGTGGCCGATTTCCGCGATCGCGAGCGGCTGGTGGTCTGCGGCAGCACGTGGCCTGCCGACGAGGCGATGATCGCGCGCTACATCCTCTCGCACGCGGAGGTGTGCCGCTGGTTGATCGTGCCCCACGAGGTGGGCGCCGGGCACGTGCGCGAGATTATCGACCGGTTTGGCGGCAAGGCATCGCTCTATTCCGATGGCGCGTGCCGGCATCGCGTGATGGTGGTGGATCGCGTGGGGCTACTCTCCGCCCTCTACCGTTACGCGACCATCGCTTACGTTGGCGGGGGCTTCGGCCGCGGGATTCACAACACCCTGGAGGCGGCCGCGTACGGGGTGCCGGTGATCTTCGGCCCTCGTCACGAGAAGTTCAAGGAGGCCATCGACCTCATCGCCGCGGGGGGTGCGTTTTGCGCGCGCGACGAGGCGATGTTCGCCGGGATCATGGACGATCTGCTGTCGCGTCCCGAAGAAGTCGCGGCGGCGGGGGAGCGCGCGGCGACATTCGTCCGGACGGGCGCGGGAGCTACGGAACGAATTCTGGAACGGCTATCCCCGCTTTTCCTTTGAGCCAGGCGTCGATCGTGTCGACGATCTCCCGCTTGATAATCGGCTCGAAACTCTCCACCTTACATTCGTGATTCGCGTCCGCCTTGACAAACTTCCTGCACTTGTCATTACTCCCCAGCTCCACCGCCGTGCCCGCCCACGGGTCGCGTCCGCCGTAGATAAACAGCATCTTTTCGGCATCCGTTTGCAGCCAGCGGCTGACGCGTTGCATCTGCTTCTCGTCGAACGGCGGCGCCTCCACCCCGTCGGGCATGGCGAAACTAAAATCGATGCTCCCGTGTCCGGGGTCGCCCTTGAAATACTTGCGAAACTCGCGGGTGTCGTACGCGTACATCCCTATCTCGGTGAGCGCCGCGTAGTAAAAGGGCTGTATATCGAGGATACTCTGGTCGCTGAAAAAGTGCGGGGGGGAGACCTCCGCGAGATACTCGTACACCCCGGCGGCATCCTCCAGTCCGGCCTCGTCGAGTGAAGTCTCCGGGATCTCGTTCACGTCGCCATTCCATTGCCAGAAGGCGAACGGAAATTCGAGAATAACCAACTTCAAGGCGCGCTCGACGCCCCCCACGCGGGCAAACGTGAGCTTCTCCTCCCCGGCCTGCTCCTCCGCGAGCGGCATCAGGCGGTCGAGCCGTTCAAAGCAATACTGTTGAAACGACAGGATGCGGAGGGCAACCTCGCGCTCCTCGCTCCCCACGATGCTGCCGACGATGCCCTGGCTGGCGCGCCGGGCGGGCGTTTTGCCGAGACGAGCCAGGTGACGGGCGAGCCGCGGGTCGACGCGAGCAAGGTTCAAGGGCGCCACGTAAGGAACGCTAATCTCCACGTCATCCGGGTAAAAGAAGCGGTGAAAGATCGTCGTCTGTCCCCCCTTGCTGATGCCGGTAGAGATCCACTTCACGTCGGGATAGAGGCCCTGCCTCAGCGCCTGGATAATCTCGTGCTGGTCGGCGGCGGCCTGCGCGATGGTCAGCTCCCCCCAGGGGATCTCCCCCGTCGCCGGCACGCTATGTTTAAAAAAGCGGTGTTCGATAGTCACCTGATTCGCCTTGAAGAGCCGCGACAGCTCGCTCTCCTCCGTCCCGCGCACGCTGTATCCCTCCAGCACGGCCACCACGGGGGAGCGGAAATCGCGATGCCCCACCTGCACGTACTGTTTAAAGACGCCCTTCTCCGGCGCCTGGTGATCCACCGGTTGCTCGTAATAAAACTCGTACACCTCCGCGAAGGGCGTCGCCTTCAACTGCCGCACGTCGGATACCTTCTTGATTTGTTTCAGTTTCTCCAGCAGCGGCGCCTCGGCGAGCAGCGTGCCCGTGGTTGTCAGCAGCGCGATCAGGAGCGGGATGAGATGTTTCATGTTACAACATTTAAATATTGGCGCTGCAAGATACGAATTATTTCACGCCGCCCGCCCGCGATTATCGCTATCTTTGCCGCCATGACAAGCGGCGTTCAAGCAACAACTTTTCGACAATACCTTCCCCACTACCGGGACACCCTCCGCCTCGGCCTTCCCATTGTCCTCGGGCAACTTGGGATTGTCGCCGTGGGCTTCCTCGACAGCATCATGGTGGGGCGTTACGCGACGGCCGACCTGGCCGCCTCCTCCTTCGTCAACAGCGTGTTCAACCTCCCGTTGCTGTTCGGCATCGGATTCTCTTACGGGTTGACGCCCCTGGTGGGGCAATTCTTCGGGCGGGGGGAGCACGCCCGCGTCGGGGAGTTATTGCGCGACAGCCTTTGGGTCAACGGCATCGTCGGCGTGGTACTATCGCTGATCATGTGGCTATGCTACGCGAACCTGCACCGGGCGGGGCAACCGGTGGAGTTGCTGCCGCTGATTCGCCCCTACTTCCTCCTGCAAACGGTATCCCTGGTATTTCTGATGACCTTCAACGCCTTCAAGCAATTCTCCGATGGCATCCGGGACACCGTCACGCCCATGTGGATCATGCTTGGGAGCAACGTCCTGAACGTCATCGGCAACTACATCCTCATCTACGGGCACGCGGGATTCCCCCCGATGGGTCTCACCGGCGCCGGCATCTCCACGCTGGTGGCGCGGGTGGCGGCGCTTTTGGCCTTTGCCATTGCCTTCTTTTACGGCACGGCGTACGCCCCTTATCGCCACGGCTTTTTCGCCCGTCGGCGGCGGCGGTCGGACGCCCGGACGCTCACCCGGATGGGGCTGATGGTGGGCACGCAAATGGGCATGGAGACGGGGCTATTCAGCATCACGGGAGTGATGGTGGGATGGTTAGGCCCGATAGCGCTGGCGGCGCACCAGGTGACGGTGACGCTATCGATGCTCGGATTCATGATCTACTACGGCTTTGGCGCGGCCATATCGGTACGGGTCAGCAACCTCATCGGCCGCGGGTCGCTGGCGGAGGTTCGCCGCGCGACGGCTGCCGGTTTCCACCTCATCATGGTGATGGCATCCATCGTGGCGATCTTCTTCCTGGTCAGCCGGGGGTGGATCGCGTACCTGTTCACGGACTCCCCGGAGGTTGTCGGCGGCGTGAGCATCCTGATGATCATCATGGCCGTCTACCAGTTCGGCGACGGCCTCCAGATCACCTACGCCAACTCCCTGCGCGGCATCTCGGACGTTGTTTCGATGGCAGCGCTATCATTCATCGGCTACTTCCTGGTAGCCCTTCCCCTCTGCTACCTTGCCGGCTTCACCTTTGGCGGCGGGCTGACGGGCGTGTGGATGGGCTACCCCGTTGGCCTCACCCTGGCGGGACTACTCTTCCGCGCCAGGTATCGCCAGCGATTGCGCCGGCTATCGCGCCGTTAGCGTTCGGAAGACGACGCGCGTCGGAATAACGCCCGTCACCCGCTCCTCCATCCTCACCCCCGCGGCAGAAAAGCGGGTAATCCGCCCGGCGACGTCGAAACTCCTGGCATCCGTCACGTAAATATCGCCCGTCACCGGGTGCACCTCCACGCAATAGGGGGCGACAATCCCCTGCCCCTCCCCCTCGCGCACGAACCCCTCGTCCAGCAGCGCGCGCCGCCTCGTGTCGATCGCGTGATAACTATACTCCGCGCCGCCGCTTGCCCCGTAGCGAGCGCCGATAACATACGCCCGTTCCCCGGCAATGGCGAGGCTCGACACGGGAATATCAAACGAATCCACCACCACCCCGCCGGCATCCACCACGAACAGCCCCGGCGCCACCCCCGCGTAATCGCCACGCGAGCTCACGTACAGGTTGCCATCCCCATCCGCCCGCAGCCGGTGCAGGTTAATCGCCACGTCGATATCCCCCGACCGCCTGAACCCGTCCAGCTCGATCACGGACACCGTCCGCTCGTAATCGTACCTCCCGTCGCTCCCCGCCAGTCCCCCGGAATTGGCCACGAACAACTTCCCGTTCACCACCGCCATCTCCTCCGGTTGTCGTCCCACCTCCACCGTCCGCGTCACCCGCAGCGTGGCCGTATCCACCTCCGCCACCAGGCCGTTACCGCTGTCGCCGTAAGCGCTGACATACGCGAAACCGCCGGCAAAAGCCACGTACCGGGGCTGCACCAGCGGCACCGTCCCCGCCCGCGCGCCGGTGTGGACATCCAGCACCTCCATCTTGTTCGACCCGTTCACCACCACGTACAGCTTCCCCCCGTGAATCCCCGCGTCATTCCCCAGATCGCCCAGCCCCAGCACCGCCCCCGGATTGGCCGCGCGAAACACGCCGCGCGCATACTCGCCCGTGCGCTCGCTCCAGAAATCCAGCGACGCGTTATTATCGTTCCACTTCCCCTCGTTCAGCACGAACACCCCGTCGCCCTCCGGCAGCAGCACCCGTTCGGGCGCCCGTTCATCCTCGCGGCAGCCGGCCGCGCCACACGCCAGCAACACTCCAATCGTCGCCAACACCAACTTGTTTTGTAGATTCATGATATAATAAATTAAATGATTACAGACAGATTCAAGCGGCACGACCGCCCCGGCATCGGGTAGTTACGCACCACCGCGTAATAATGATTCAGCAGGTTGCTCACCTCCCCGTCCACGCGAAACGACACCCCGCGCCACGCCCCGCGGTAGCCCAGCGACACGTCGTGCGTGTACCACGGCGGCTCCCGACCCTCCTCGGCATTATCCCGTCGCGAAAAGCGCGTACCCGTGTATATAAAGCTATACCGCCACCGCCACGCCCCTCGCCCGGCCGTCGCCGTCGCCGTCCCCGAATGAAGCGGCGCGTAGGGCAACAACCGCCCGCGCGTATCCCCCGGCGTGTCATCCACGGCGCGCTGCCACACGTACGTCACCCCCACTTCCAGCGACGTGCCCGCCGACGGCGACACCCCCGCGCCCCCGCTCAGCTCCACCCCCGTGACGGTCACCCGACCGAGGTTCAGCATCGTCCAGCGCGCCACGTTCCCCGCCGGCAGGGCGACGATCTTATCCACCACCCGGTTCCGGTACGCGTCGGCACGCGCCACCAGCGAGGCGAGCGTCCCCTCCCGCGTCCGTTCCCACGTCACCCCCGCGTTCCACTGCGTGGCAAACTCCGGGCGGAGCGACGCCACCACGGGGTATGATTGATACAAATCGTTAAACGTCGGCACGCGGAACGATCGCTTGAAAAACGCCCGCGCGTACAGCCCCCGCGTGCCGGGAGGTTGCCACGACGCGGAGACCACGGGACACCACACCCGATGCCCCTTCCCCGCCCCCCGCTCCTCCACCGCGCACGCCAGCAAGCTCGCCTGCGCCACCGCGCCACCCCCGCGAGCCTCCCCGGACAACGCTCCCCAAAACGACCAGCGCGACGCCCCGGCGAACCCCGCCATCCCCCCCGACAGGGCGTCGCGCGCCGCGTCCACCGCCACCGCCACGTCGCACCAGCTGGCCGCCGGCCGCGTCCACGTGGCCGAAAGGTACCACTCCTCCTCCCGGAAAGCGCTCACTAATCCCCCCTCCACCGGGTACGACGGGTCGGTATACCGGCTATAATCCCGGCTATACTTCATGCTCAACGCCGCCCGTTCCCGCGTCACGGAGGCTTGCAGGGCGACGGATCTATCCGTCTGCCGCTGCGCGTTGCTAAACCGTCCGGCCAGCACCGCCCCCGGCAACCCGCGGTTGGAGAAGTAGAGATACCCCCTCACCGCCAGCGCCGTCCCCGCGTCCAGCGGCACGCGCGCCCCCACCTCCGCGCGGGTCACGCGGAGATCCCCGTTTTGCCTCGTGATGGTGGTGTCGTACGCCCCGTTCGCGTAGCGATGTTTGTACTTGCCGTTCGCCCCCAGGTAATCGGCAACGACGGAGATCGACGCCCCTCCCGGCAGCCGCCACCGCGACGACAACGACGGGTTCACCAGCCCGAACGATCCCCCCTTCACGCCCACCGTCGTCCTCCGCGCCCGTCCCTCCCCCGCCGCCGGCATCTTTCCCCGCAGCGCCAGCACGCTGGACGAGAAAAACGCCCGCGCCGGCTGGAACAGCGTCGGCCGCTGCGCGCTGTACAGGGCAATCTCCTCCACGTTCTCCAGCGAGAACCTGCCGAGATCCACCTGCCCGTTCCTCGCCCCGCTCACCGGGATACCATCGAGGAACACGGCCACGTGCGCGCTCCCCAGCCCGCGCGCGTCCACCGTCTTCAAGCCGCCGATGCCCCCGTAATCCTTCAGC
>JAIRXZ010000207.1 GCA_031267995.1 Odoribacteraceae bacterium
TTCCGTCAGGCGGGGCGAGTGGGCGCGCTCCATCGCCTGTCTTTTAAGGAGATTCAGCGCCCCGTGCCGGGCGGACGAGTAGAGATAAGCCTTCACGGAGACCCGCACGTGGATATCCTCCCGGTGTTTCCAGAGGTAGGTGAAGACTTCCGACACGATGTCCTCCGCCGCTTCCGCCTCCCCGACAATGCCGCGGCAGTAATCGCACAACGGGGCGTAGTACGATCGGAAGAGACGTTCAAAGGCGTCGTCGTCTCCCTTCATCACCCTGTCGAATAGTGATTTGTCCATGTCTGTCGTAGTGTTCATCCGGGCGTGTCGCGTGTGATTATTTCGCGTGTACGTTTCGTTAGCGGTCGGCGGGTGGGGGCGTCGTTGCCCGCCCCGAAACCGGGGGCGATGGTACAAAATATTTTTCTGTTAAACAACCTTTCTATTATAGAAAGAATCTTTTAACGGATTTTTAAATCAAGTTTAAGAGGGGGGCGGGCGGAAGTTGGAATTTAAATCCTTAAAATTGCACACCCAATTTAAACAAATTGTAAGTAAAAATAGTTTTTTCGTTTCAAATGTGCTGTCGCGAGGGGGTAGGGGAGCGGGCAGCGGTTTGAAGAGAGTTGTTAGTGTTAATCAAAAACGTTATGTATGGAAAAATCAATCGTGAAAGTTGTGAATCTTTCCCACCGGTACAGCGTGCAGTGGGCGATTCGAGAGATTAATTTCGAGATCCAGGGCAGGGGGATTTACGGTCTGCTCGGCTCGAACGGCGCGGGTAAGTCCACGCTGATGAACATCATGTGCGGCGTGCTGAAGCAGACGGAGGGGAGCGTGTTTATCAATGGCGTGGACACGAAGGTGGATCCCGTGTCGGCGAAGAAGTTTATCGGTTTCCTGCCGCAGAAGCCGCCGCTGCACGCCGATTTGACGGTGGAGGAGTACCTTCGCTATTGCGCGCACTTGCGGCGGATGCCGGCGGAGAGGGTGGAGGCCGCCATCGACCGGGTGGTGGAGAAGTGCGGGATCACGCATTTCCGCAAGCGGCTGATCCGCAACCTCTCCGGGGGGTACCAGCAGCGCGTGGGCATCGCCCAGGCGATTATCCACGAGCCGGTGCTGGTGGTGCTGGACGAGCCGACGAACGGGCTTGACCCGAACCAGATTCTCGAGATCCGTCACCTTATCAAGGAGATCGCCGAGGAGCGTACCGTTATCCTTTCTACCCACATCCTGAGCGAGGTACAGGCGACGTGCGATTATATCCGCATGGTGGAGCAGGGGCACATCGTTTTCGCGGGTACGGTGGAGGAGTTCGACAATTATATCGCCCCCAGCACCCTGCTGGTGGTGTTGATGGAGGCGCCTCCCGTGGAGGAGCTGGCCGCCCTGGAGGGCGTGGATGGCGTGGAGGAGCTGGGTAACAACCGCTTCCGGGTGAAGTTCACGGATGCCCGCGAGGTGGTTGATCGCCTTGTCAAGACGAGCGTCGCCCGCGATTGGCACCTGATGGAGATTGGCGTGGAGAAAAATTCGCTGGACTCGATCTTTGCCGAGTTGTCGAAAAAAGGGAAATAAGTACAAACCGCGTTTATAAAAATTATCATGAAAATCATACGCAAAATTGCATTAACGGAGTTGCAAACTCTATTCTATTCCCCCGTGGCGTGGCTGATCCTGATTGTCTTCACCTTTATAGCGGCGATGACTTTTACCGACGTGTTTGGCGCGTTTGTCCTCAGCCAGGATTTGAACTATGGCCAGACCAACATTACCCTCGGCCTCCTTGCCGGCATGAGGGGCCTGTTTACCAACATGCAGGGGTACCTCTACCTTTACATCCCGCTGCTGACGATGAGCTTGATGAGCAGGGAGCTGAGCAGCGGGTCGATCAACTTGCTCTACTCGTCGCCGGTAAAAAATAGCCAGATCATCCTCGGCAAGTACCTGTCGATGCTCGTTTACGGGCTGGCGATGGTGCTTGTTCTTTTTGTTTTTGTTCTCGTGGCCGCGTTCACGGTCAAGGACTTCGGTTTTCCCGTGGCGCTTTCCGGGTTGATGGGTTTGTACCTGTTGATTTGCGCTTACGCGGCCATTGGCCTTTTCATGTCCAGCCTCACCTCCTACCAGGTGGTGGCAGCCATCGGCACGTTGGCCGTTTTGGCGCTCCTGAATCTCGTCGGGCAGCTGGGGCAGGAGTACGATTTCGTGCGCGAGATTACCTACTGGTTGGCCATCGGCGGTCGCGCCAACGAGTCGATCGGCGGGCTGATATGCAGCGAGGATATTCTTTATTTCCTGATTGTTTCGGGGTTGTTCCTCGCCCTTTCCATCCTGCGGCTGAAGGCTATCCGGCAGAAATCGCGCTGGCAAGTTTCTTTCACCAAGTATATCGGCGTTTTTGCCCTGGCCATGCTGCTGGGATACGTCTCTTCGCGCCCGCGACTGATGGCTTTTTACGATGCTACCCGCACCAAGCAGCAGACGCTGACCCCGAATAGTCAGGATATTATCAAACGCGCCGACGGCGGGTTGACGATGACCTCTTACGTCAATATCCTGGACGATAACCTGTGGAGCGGTCTCCCCACCAATCGCAAGAACGACATCAACCGCTTCAGGCAGTACGTTCGCTTCAAGCCGGAGATCAAGATGAAGTACGTTTATTATTATACCAACGCCAGGCCGGAGTATTACGCCCGCCTCTACCCGGGTCTCAGCGACGAGCGTATCGTGGGGCGCATCAGCAAGAGTTCCGACCTGGATTCCACCATGTTCATGCCGCCAGAGGCGATCAACAAGATGATCGATTTGGCGCCGGAATCCTTCCGCCTGGTGCGGCTGTTGGAGCGCGAGAACGGGCAGAAGACCTTCCTCCGCATGTTCGATGATATGATTCGGTATCCCAACGAAACGGAGATTTCCGCCGCTTTCAAACGCGTGGTGATGGAGTTGCCCGTGATCGGGTTTGTCACCGGGCACGGCGAGCGGGATATTAATAATGACGGCGACCGCGGTTATTTCCGCTTTTCGCAGGATAAGCCTTATCGTTATTCCCTCATTAACCAAGGGTTTGACTGCGAGGAGATCCGCCTGGACGCGGAGGTGCCCGCCCGCGTCAATATTCTCGTCATTGCCGACGTCCGCACTCCCATTTCGCCGGCGGATCAGGCTAACCTGGATGCTTATATTGCCCGCGGGGGCAACCTTGTTATCCTCGGCGAAACCCGTCGGCAGGAGGTGATGAACCCGCTCGCGGAGCGCTTCGGCGTGAAGTTTATGCCCGGTCAGCTGGTGAGGTACGTGGATGAAAAGGCTGAAAAAGAGGAGGCTGCCGCCGCTTCCGTGAATAGCGTTTCCGTGAACGGCGTTGCCATTTCCACCGTCCGCCAGCGGAGCAAGAATCCTTTCCAGGCCGATTTTATACAGTCGCGCGTTACCGATCGCGCCAAGGAGGTTTCGTACGTCCACGAGGGTATGCACAACCGCGGTCTCGTGGTGACGATGCCCGGGAGCGTCGGCCTGACGTACGAGACGGACAAGGGCTATAACGTGATCCCGCTGCTGGTGAGCGATACCCTGCATAGCTGGAACGAGTTGGAAACGACTAATTTCATTGATGATACCGTTCGCGTGAACCCGGCTATCGGCGAGGTGAAGGCGTCCTACCCGACCGCCCTGGCGCTGACCCGACAGGTGAACGGGAGGGAGCAACGGATCCTGATCACCGGCGATGCCGATTGCCTTAGCAACGGGGAGATTAGCATGCAACGCGCGGGGGTGCCGGCGGCGAATTATAACTTGATCATGGGCGCGTTTTTCTGGATGTCGAATAACGAGGTGCCGATTGACGTGCGACGACCGCCGCTCACGGATAACGAGTTGTTTATCTCCGGCCCCACCACCAAGCTGGTCAAGTACCTGTTGATGGGTCTTTTCCCGCTGTTGCTGCTGGCCGGATGCTTGCTGATTTGGCTGCGCCGGAGGGGTCGATGACGCGTCGCCCGGAGGGGGATGATGACGCGTCGCCCGAAGGGAAACTGTAAAATACCGCTCATTTGTACCGGTCGGGAGGATGCCACGCGCTCCTCCCGGCTTTTTTTTGTCTCTTTTCGGCCTGGTGGTGATGATCTTCGACGTGGTGGCGCTGATCTTCGGCGGGACGATGTTGTTCTTCGGCGCGGTGATGTTGTTTCCCCGTATCGTCATGCTGACCGCTTGAACGCGTGCATGATAAACGAGCGTCCTCGATGCAATAACACCGCCGCGAGGCGCGATGCTCCGGGGAGCGGAACGTCAGAGGTTCAGGTAGAAATCGCGCACCAGCGCGACGAAACTCTCGTGGTACGCGTGGCGGGCGATTTCGATGATGATAGTCTCCTCGATCGTCGATTTTTCCTCCCGTGACAGCGTCAATAAAAGTCGTTTGGGATCCTTCCCCGGGTTGGGGAGCACGCGGGCGAGCCTGTTGACGTGCCATCCCCCGGTGGCGGCGAGCCGCGTGAATCGTTCCGCCTCCGGAACGGGCAGCACCACCTGGAGGGTGCCCCGCGCCGTCAGCAGTCGGGCGGCGGATTCCAGCAACTCCTCGTGGGTGAGTGTCAGGCAGTGGCGGGCGATGCTTCTTCCCGGCAACCGGCTGCGGGTGGAGCGGATGAAGAAGGGAGGGTTGCAGAGGAGCGTGTCGTAGGGGAACGGCGGTTGGAAGCGCCGGACGTCCTCCCCGGGCAGGGCGACGCGATCCGCCCAGGGGCTGCCGGCGATATTTTCCCCGGCTTGCGCGCGCGCCTCCCCGTCGATCTCCAGGGCGTGGACGATGGCCTCCGGGGCGCGTTGGGCGGCCATCAGGGCGATCAGGCCACTGCCGCTCCCGACGTCGAGAACGCGCGAGGCGCCGTCAAGGTCAGCCCACGCGCCGAGCAACACGCCGTCGGTGCCGACTTTCATGGCGCATCGCTCCTGGTGGATCGTGAATTGTTTGAAATTAAAAAAGGGGTTGGGCATGGCGTGTTCTCGTCGCGTTGCCCGCGCGGGTGGCCGGGCGGTGGGTTATTCCCCGGCGGGGGTTTCCGTCTCCGCGGGTGTCTCCTGGGGTTGTTCTTCGTCGTTGAAGATCAGGAGGCCGTGTTCCTGGAGGGCGTTGTACCACTGGAGTATTTTTTTCATGTCGGAAAGGTGCACTTTCACGTGGTCGTACTCCGGGATGATCTCTTCTATGTAGCGGACGATGTCGTTGCTTTCTCCCTTGTAGGACGGGGCTGCCCCGCCGTTTTCTTTCTCGAATATGCGCTTGAAGATCTCCTTCAGGGAGATGTCTTCCGCGTTGGTGCTGACGCCGACGTTTTCCAGCGCGGTGGTTTTGGTGGTGGAGTAAGCGGGAACGCGCTTGCCACCCTGTAACGGTTCGAGCACGGTGACGTGGGGAGTGCGACTGACTGCTTTGTACAAACCCGGTTTGCCGGAAATGGAAAAAATGTCTTTTAACATGCGTCTAATTTATTAGTTATCGTAAGCGAGGGGCAAATGTAGCACAAAAAGCGGAAGGGAGAAAAGGATAGGGATTTTTTTTGTCCGAACGAGAGGATGACGGGGGGCGCGACGGGCGTTTTTTTCGTTTTGCCGCTCGCCCGGCGGGGGAGGGGAGGCGATGGGGGTGTCCGGGTTTTTCACGCCCGGAAAATGGTGTCAAAAAACAACATTCGCCCGTCGGGAGGGAAGACGCGGAAATCGAAAAACGGGCGGAACGCGGGCGAAAAATCCTGCACGATCTGACAATTTTGGAAAAACGCACGCGGAAACGGGAAAAATTCCGTTAAAAAGGTCGGGAATGTCACGCGATCCGACAAGAATGCGCGTGAATCCGCGATTATCTCACATGAGATCACTTTCATCTCATATGAGACAGCTTTCATCTCATATGAGATAGCTTTCGTCTCATATGAGATAGCCTTGATTTCACGCGAAATCGAGACTATTTCGCGTGAAACCGGGGCTATTTCACACGAGCCGGGGTTTATCTCGCTTGAAGCGGGATCGATTTCACTCGAAACGGGGATGATTTCACCCGAACTTTGTTTCACTTTTCACGAGATCGCCCCCCGTTT
>JAIRXZ010000139.1 GCA_031267995.1 Odoribacteraceae bacterium
GAGATCAAGGGTTTTTACTTTCATTGTCAATGTTAATTTAGACGTTCATTCTTAAATCGACGTTCGCTGTGCAGTAATCCGCTCTGCAAGTGAACCTGCTCCCCCGATCCTTGAATCCGCGACGGCTACAAGGATTTTACCGGGGGAGCTTTTTTGTGGTGGGGGAGTGAAGGGCTTCCCGGTACCTGAGACGTAGCACGCTACGTCTCTACTGATGTACGGATATGGGTTTGACGATCTCCGTAGAGACGTAGCGTGCTACGTCTCAGGAATTGGAAAGCAATCGCACCCCAGACGTGAGACGTAGCACGCTACGTCTCTACACAAAGAGGTGGGCGCCTGCGAGAGGCGCTCCTAACCGGTGGCTGAGCTTGTCGAAGCCACATCTTTATCAACTGTTTACCGGTGTTATCGTCGGGTGCACACGCGGGAAAGGGCGCACACGCAGGTGCGCCCCTACGAATCGTCGGAGAACGTTGTAGGGGCGCACCTATGTGTGCGCCCTTCCCACGTGTGCGCCCTCGGCGTATTTACCCTTTCGCTGGCGCGGGCTTGTAGCCCGTGCCACCACCGGAAAGGATGCCCTTTCGTCGGCACGGACTGCAAGTCCGCGCCAGCACCGGGGGCATGATTGTTGGCTTTTGTTGTTTGGGCTTCGACAAGCTCAGCCACCGCGGCTACTACGGTGGCGGAGCCGGTCGAAGCCCCCACCACCGCGGTGGCTGAGCTTGTCGAATCCACCTCCCCGGTGGCTGAGCCTGTCGAAGCCAAGGCTCAACGGTTATTGGAGTATGCTGTAGGGGCGCACCTCCGTGTGCGCCCTCGATAACGCGTATTGTTCACCAATCTTATCGTCGGGAGGGCTGGTCGGCGAGGGGGGCGAAAAAAAATTCCCCCGCGGGCGTGAGGAACGGCATGTTGAGTCGTTTTACTGGTGTGAACGAAACGCGAAGTTCTCGCGGGAGAATCGCGGATCGGAAGTAGTAAGACCAAAAAAAACAATACGGCGAAACCAATGCCATGCACGCCGTGAGGTGGGCTGGATAGGATAAGGTGTATCGCGAAAGTACTTGTTAGAGTGTGTGTGCAAAGTTAGACAACCTTCGTCTAACGACTTCCATTCAAGTGAAGCTGCCTGATGTCCATCAGGCAGCTATTTTTTTTGCCCGGTCGCGCGGGCTTTCCCGATTTTCAGGGGTGGCGTTTCACCGGGGGGCGTTGCTTTCGATGGGTTTCCGGGGGCGTTTCCTCGATCGAACAGCATCCCAACCGGGTTGCGGGACGTATTTACCCGGTCAATCAGCATCCCAGCCGGGTTGCGGGACGTATTTGCCCGGTCAATCAGCATCCTCGCCGGGGTGCGGGGCGTGCTTGTTTGATCGGGCAACATCTTCGCTGGCGCTTGCCCGATCGGGCGACATCCCAACCGGGGAACCCGGCCGGGTAGCCCCCTGGACGGCTTCAGAATCTCTATTTACTACTTTGCTTTCCCCGGAGCGGCATCCCCCCGGTTCCCCTTCTTTGTCCCCTTTGGATCCTTCTCATCCTCGCGCTGCTCGCGGTTTTTGACGAGGAGGAGAAAGCGGCGGGGGATATCCGTTTGGAAGCGCATCAGCTCGCGCGTGACGGGGTGGATAAAGTGAAGCTCGCGGGCATGCAGGGCGAGGCGGTTAATCGGGTTCGTGCGCGCGCCGTACTTGGTGTCGCCCGCCACGGGATGCCCCATCTCCGCCGCGTGGACGCGGATTTGGTTCTTTCGTCCGGTCTCCAGGTTCATCTCCAGCATGGCGTACTGCTTGTTGGATTTGAGGAGGGTATAGTTGGTGATAGCCAGCTGCCCATCCTCCGCCGAGTAGACATTCATCGCCTTGTTCTCCTGCAGGTGCGAGGTGAGTCGACCGCTTGCCTGCGCGGGCGTCCCCTCGACGACGGCGACATACTTCCGGCTCATGACCACCTCGTTCCAATGCCGTTGCATTTGCTCCTGCAATTGCTCGCTTTTGGCGAACATCATGAGGCCGGACGTCTCGCGATCGAGGCGATGGAGGACAAAAATCCGGTTCCACGGGTGAGCGCGTCGCACGTAATCGGTAAGAATATAGTAAGCCGTCTTTTGCCGCTCGCGTCCCGTGGCGACGGAGAGCAGGCCGTGGCGTTTGTTGACGACGATGATGGATTCGTCCTCGTGGACTATCTCGAGATCGGGGTGAGAGAAGGCCATCACCCCCTTTTCCATGTTTATTTTCAGGCGATCGCCGGGATGCAGGGGCGCGTCGAACTGCGTGATGACGGCATCGTTGACCTGCACCTGCCGGCCGGAGAGGATAGATTTGACGGTTGAGCGGCTCTTGTCGGACAAGGCAAGGAGGAGGTAGGCCAACAGGCTTGCCTCCTCCGTTACCGTGAACTCCCGCGTGCGCGGCATTCTGCCGGGGCCGGTATTACTTTTTTCTTTCACGCTTGGCGCCGTTCAAGAGGTCAGTGATGGGCTTTCCCACGCAGCCATTGGGCATCTGCACGCGCAGGAGGGCGGCCAGGGTGGGGGCGATATCGGTCATGTACACCTCCTCGTTGGTTTGTCCGGGTGCGATTCGCCATCCCATCCACAGGAGCGGGATGTGGGAATCATAAGGATTCCAGGTGCCGTGCGTGGCGCCTTGTCGGTCGCTATCGCTGTACCACGCGGGCTTCAGGACGATCTGAATCTCGCCGCTCAGCTCGCGATTGTACCCATTAACGACGCGTTCGCGGACGGCAACGGGCACCGGGGCGGCGGCAGCGTTCTCCATCTCCAGGACGTAGGCGATGCCCTCCACCTGTTGCAAGTAAGCGATGGTAGCGGCGCGGAGATCATTCATATCCACGCCCTCATCCACCTGGCTATAATTAAAATGCACCTGGTAATTGGAGAGGCTGCTGACGAGCTTCTCCTTTCCGAAGCGCTCCTGCAGGTGGGCGTTGAGTCCGCGTCGGACATTGCTGGAATTCCAGTTGCCGGCGGGAATCTTGTGGTCGAGGAGGAACTGCGCGTTATGCGCCCCGGCGTGGTCGGCGGTGAGGAAGACGAGGTAATTGCCGGCGCCCACCTGCCGGTCGAGATAAGCGAGGAAATCACCCAGATCCTTGTCCAGTCGGAGGTAAGCATCCTCCGTCTTCACCGAGTTAGGGCCGAACTGGTGCCCGATATAGTCGGGCGACGACAGGCTCACGGCCAGGAAATCGGTCACGTCATCGACGCCGAGCTGCTCCTTTTCGATAGCCAGCCGCGCCACGTCCAGCGTCATCGTCATCCCGTGCGGCGTCGCGCGGATCAGCCCGAACCCTTGCGTCTTCACCAGCTCGGAGGTCTTGATCGGGAAAAGCGGGTGCGCGTTACCCTCGAACGGCTCCTCGTAGACATTATCATCGGGAGTGCTCTGCACGTAGGTATCGATGGGGTAGAGGGTATTCCAATCCTTTGCCAGGTAGCGCTCGGCGGGGCGGGTGCTATTATACTCCGTCAACCATGCCGGCAGCGCGTCGCGGTACCACGTGCTGGTGATCCAGTTGCCGCTCTCGCCGTCGAACCAGTACGCGGCGTCGGCAGCGTGACCGGCGGGCAGGATGCTTCCCCTGTCCTTGAGGGAGACGCCGATAACCTTGGCGCGAAAGTTCGTCGCCAGCTCGAGTTCATCCGTGATGGTAGACGCCTTCAGGTTTCGGGGCGACATCTTGCCCACCGCGGCGTCCTCCTTCGGCGTGCCGACGCTGTTGACCTGGTCGTCCTCCGTGCAATACATCGTCTTGCCGGTAGCGCGCACGATAAAATCGTTGCCGGCGATGCCGTGGATGGAAGGCACCGACCCCGTGTAGATGCTCGAGTGGCCGATGGCCGTGTAAGTGGGGATGTAATTCAACATCGTGTTCTCGCAGGAGAAACCCTCGCGCGACATCCGCTTGAAACCCGCCTTGGTATAGCGATCCTGGTAGCGATAAAGGTAATCCCACCGCATCTGGTCGATCACGATGCCCACGACCAGCTTGGGGCGCTCCGGGGAAGCCCCGAACGAGGGCGCCATGCCCGAAAGCGCGATGACGCATAGCATCATCCACCATCCATTTTTCATCTTTGTTATCATTATTCGGTCTATTTTTGGTTAATCACGGGGCGAAGATAGCATTTTTTGGCCGGAAATGAAAACCCGCGCCGGGGGTCGTGTCGGGAAAATCACCTACATTCGCGTACACAAAACAAACAATATGGCCTCGTACACACGCCAGATGCTCCTCGCGCTCGTCGCGTTCTTCCTCCCCGTTGCCTCCGTCGCGCAGTTCGTCGACCTTGGTCAAGACCCCGCCTCCGTCCGCTGGCGACAGATTGAAACGAGCGACTTCCAGCTGATCTACCCCGACTTCTTCGAGCAGAACGCCCTCCACCTGGCGCGTCTCTACGAAAAACTCTACGCCCACGCCAACTCCCTCGGCATCCGCGCCGGAAAAATCTCCATCATCATCCGCGCCAACGGCGGCATCTCCAACGGAAACGCCGGCTGGGCGCCCAAAAAAAGCGAACTCTACACCACCCCGCCCCAAGACCCCGACATCCCCTGGCTCGAACACCTCTGCATCCACGAATTTCGCCACGTCGTCCAGTACGACAAGCTCAACCACGGCTTCTCCAGGGTACTTTACTACATCTTCGGCGAGCAATACACGATGGCGCTCGTCGGCCTTTTCGTCCCCATGTGGCTGCTGGAAGGCGACGCCACCGTCTTCGAAACTGCCGCCACAAAAGGGGGAAGAGGACGATCGCCGGAGTTCCTCAACACCATCAAAGCCAGGGTAGTCGAACGGGGAATCGACCCCTACGCCAAAGCGCTCCTCGGCTCCTACCGCGACATCATCCCCGATCGCTACACCCTCGGCTACTACCTCGTCGCCAACGGACGCCTTCACCACGGGAACGCCCTGTGGAGCGAAGTCTTCGACCGCATCGGCCGCCGCCCCTACACCCTTTTCCCCGTCGCCACCGGCCTCCGCCGCGTCCTCGCCAATCGCCGCGACTCCCTCTGGAGCGACCCCGCCTTCCGCGCCATCTTCACCAACCCCGACAGCGTCAAACGCGTCAACACCAGGCCAAACACCCTCCTCACCTTCTATCGCGACAACCTCGCCGAACTCCAGCAACTCTGGACGCGGGAAGCGGCCGCCATCCACCACCACTTCGACACCATCCCCACCCCCCCGCGCCCCCGCGCCAACTACCACTCCCCCGCGCCCGACGGCAACGGCAACATCATCGCCTACAAAGAAGGACTCGCCGAAGCCGGCGCCTTCGTTACCCTCCGCGACGGCCGCGAAAGCGTCATCTTCCGCCCCGGCGCCCTCCACGACTACACCTTCGCCCTCCGGCGCGGCATCATCGCCTGGTCGGAATACAAACCGCACGCCCGCTGGGAACACGCCGGCAAGATGACCATCGCCACCTACGACACCCGCGCCCGACGCTACCGCCGTCACCCCGCCCCCGTCAACCGCTTCGCCCCCTTCGCCGCCGGGGACGACGCCTGGGGATTCGTCGAAATCGACCCGCGCGGGCAAGCCGCCATCGTCCTCGTCGACTCCGCGTTCAAACGCGAAACCTTTCGCCTCCGCGCCGACGACGGCGAGCTATTCATCCACCCCTCCCACGACGGGTGCGACAACATCCTCTTCATCTCCATCACCACCACCGGCAAACGCGTCGAAACCGTCAACACCACCACCGGCCAACGCCGCCCCCTCACCCCCGACACCTTCAGCGAGATAGACCACCCCGTCGTCGCCGGCAACCACTTCATCTACCGCGCCGCCTACAACGCCAACAACGCCCTCTACCGCGCCCCATACCCCGCCCGTCAACCCGACGCCGGCCAGCAAATCGCCGAAGCCCGCTTCGGGACGCGCTACCCCGCCGTCGCCGCCGACACCCTCTACTTCTCCTTCTACACCCCCGACGGCTATCGCCCCGCCTCCCTCCCCTTCGCCGACTTTAGCCCGCGAGAGATAGACTATCGCCCCTTCCCCCTCGCCGACAGCATGACGCGCGCCGAGCGATGGAACTTCGCGCCACCCTCACCCACCGACTACCCCTCCGCCCCCTACCACCGGGCGGCGCGCGCCATCAACCCACACAGCTGGGGCATCATCTTCCCCGACCGCGACAACGTCACCGTCCACCCAGGCCTCGCCATCAGCTCCCAGAACGTGCTCGGCGCCCTCTACGGCACCGCCGGCTACGTCTGGGACGACGGTTACGAGGGAGGAAACTGGAAAATAAACCTCAACTACCGCGCCCTCCGCCCGACCTTCCACATCGAGCTGACCGACGGCGCCTACCGCTGGACGCGCCTCGACCGTCACGCCATCAACCCCGCCGGTCAACCGGACACCGTCACCGTCAACAACCGCGGGCGCCTCGTTCGCCTGGACGCCACCATCGCCCTCCCCGTCAACCTCGCCCGCGGGGGGCGCCAGATCGCCATCCGTCCCTACATCCGCCACCAGCTGCAAGCCATCCACCACGACAACATCACGCGCTTCACCGCCCGGTCGGGCAACGCCCCCGCCCCCGCATCCCCCTCCGGCTTTCAATTCGACAACCCCGCGCCCCGCGTGCAAATCCTGCAATACGGCCTCACCTTCCAGCGACACGCGCGCCTCGCCGAGCGCGACATTCGACCGCGATGGGGACAACAAATCGGCATCGGCTACGCCCACGCCCCCTTCCGCGACAACCTCACCGGCCACACCTGGTGGATCGAGGGAGAACTCACCCTTCCCGGCGTCGCCCGCCCCCACGCCATCAGCCTTTACGCCGGTCGCCAGCGCTCGTCGGGCGGCACCTCCTCGTACAGCAACCAGGTACTCTCCCCTCGCGGCGTCTCCCTCCGCGGGTACAGCCTCGCCACCGCGCGCGCCACCTACACGCTCCCCGTCGCTTACCCCGACCTCCAGCTTACTCCCCTCCTCTACATCAAACGCCTCACCGCCGGGCTATTCCTCGACGCCGGCTTCTCCACCGCCGTCGTCGCGCGCGCCAACATCGGCAACCTTACCACCACCATCACCG
>JAIRXZ010000184.1 GCA_031267995.1 Odoribacteraceae bacterium
AGGTGTAACGCTCCACGTTACAGGTGTAACGCTCCACGTTACAGGTGTAACGCTCCACGTTACAGGTGTAGCGCTTCACGTTACAGGTGTAGCGCTTCACGTTACAGGTGTAGCGCTCCACATTACAGGTGTAACGCCGAACGTTACATGTGTAACGCTTCACGTTACAGGTGTAACGCCGAGCGTTACAGGTGTAACGTGGAGCGTTACAGGTGTAATGGGAGGCATTTCGGGTGTAATAAATAGCGCGACGGGGGTGTCGAAAACCGTCACGACGGTGATGACGTCCGGGCGAGGGGCGTTTTTTTTCCTAACTTCGCGTGGCGCGGGGAAAAGGGGGGCGGCGAGGGGAAACAGGGACGCGCGCGAGACTAACACACGCGAATAACAAGGGCGAAAGGGCGCGATAAAGCCCTCGCCCGTAAAGGAAAGGAGAAATTTACATGATTACATTCCTGAAAGGACACGTCGGGCTGGCGCCGCTGGAGCGGTGGGAGCCGGATTGCTGGATTAACGTGGTGGAGCCGTCGGACGAGGACGCGCGGTACCTGACGCGGGAGCTGAACGTCCCGCCGTCATTCCTGCAAGATATAGAGGATGTTGACGAGCGGTCGCGCCTGGAGACGGAGGACGACTGGATGTTGATGATCCTCCGCGTGCCGTGCAAGGTGGACGACACGATTCCTTTTATTACCGTGCCGTTCGGGTTTATCCTGAAGGAGGATATCTTCATCACCGTGTGCCACCACCGGGCGGAGATGATCCAGGATTTCGTGCTGTACGCGAACAGGAAAAGCGTGCGCGTGGCGAGCACGTGGGATCTGTTGTTCAGGCTGTTCCTGTCGTCGTCCGTGTGGTACCTCAAGTACCTGAAGCAGATTAGCGCGCAGATGAGCATGGCGGAGCAGGAGCTGGAGCGGTCGATCCGCAACGAGGAGCTGCAGCGGTTGCTGAAGATCGAGAAGTCGCTGGTTTTTTTCATCACGTCGCTCCAGGGGAACGATAATTTGCTGGCGCGGATGAAGAATTTGAAGTCGCGGCGCTGTTTTTTCGACGAGGAGCTGATGGAGGACGTGGAGATCGAGCAGCGGCAGGCGCAGGATACCGTCCGCATTTACAGCGATATCCTGAGCGGGACGATGGACGCGTACGCTTCCGTGATCTCGAATAATTTAAATATCGTGATGAAGCGGATGACGTCGGTGTCGCTGATCCTGATGTTGCCGACGCTGATCGCGAGCCTGTACGGGATGAACGTGCCGAACGGTTTCGAGGGGGCGGCGTGGGGGTTCGCGGCGGTTATTTTGGTGTCGGCGCTGGTGTCGATGGTGGGGTATTTGTTTTTCCGGTGGCGGCGGTGGCTGTAGGGGAAGGGGCGCCGGTTTTCACTGTCATTTTCTAACAGGCGCTGGCAAAAGTCGCGCACGTGGCCGGTTTCGGGGCGTCGACGGGGCTAAAAGTGTAGCGAACGCGTCAGTTTTAACAAACTCTTAACGGATTACCGGGGATCTTTTTGGCACTTTTGACGCCGGCAAACGGGACACCTGCATGACGCGGTGTCTTTTTCTGTCGCCTTCGGGGAGCGTTTTTCAGGACTTTTAAGCATAATATTAAATGGTATGAACAAGATAACGAAACGAGTTTTACAGGTGGGCATCCCGGCGGTGGTGGTTGGGGCGTTGTTGGTTCCGCGGCTGGGGCTGCTGGGCGGGTCGTCGCCGTTGGCGGGCGCGGGCGCCAGGGTATCGGGGGCGCTGCCGGTGTCGGGGATCGTGGCGCGGATGTCGAAGGCGGTGGACAGGTACCCGGTGAACGGGGAGTTGTACCCGAACCAGGTGGTGGAGCTGGTGTCGGAGACGGTGGGGAAGGTGGTGAAGGTCAACTTCAACGATGGCGACCGGGTGCAGAAAGGGGCGTTGCTGCTGAAGGTGGACGACTCCGATTTGCAGGCGCAGATGTCGCGCTCGACGTACCAGAAAAAGTTGCTGGAGGCCAAGCTGGAGCGGCAGCGGATGTTGCTGGATCGCGAGTCGGTGAGCCTGGAGTCCTACGAGGAGCTGGAGACGGAGTACAATATCCTGCTGGCGGATATCGAGTTGCTGCAGGTGAAGATTAACCGGACGGAGATCCGCGCCCCGTTTGACGGGCAGATTGGTTTCCGCCACGTGAGCGACGGGAGTTACGTGCAGCAGAGCACGCCGATCGCGACGCTGACGGATAATTCGGTGCTGCGGATCGAGTTTTACCTGCCGGAGCAGTACTGGAACACGCTGTCGGTGGGCAAGCGGGTGTCGTTTCGCGCCCGCGGGGTGGAGGAGGAGATTGTCGCCGAGATCTATTCGATAGACCCGCAGGCGGATGCCGCCACCCGCAAGGTGCTGGTGCGCGGGCGGTACGAGAATCAGGCCAACTTGCTGGCGGGGCTGTTCCTGAACGGGGAGATTTCGTTCTCGGACGAGGAGTTTATCATGGTGCCGACGGAGGCCGTCGTCCCGGAGATGGAGGGGAAGCGGCTGTGGATCGCGCGCGGCGGGAAGGCTACCAGCGTGGCCATCGAAATTGATAGCCGCGACAACCGGAACGTGGAGGTGACGTCCGGCGTCCAGGTGGGCGACACCGTGCTGATCACCGGTTTGATGCAGCTCCGCGAGGGCGCCGCCGTGGACGTGCGCTTGCAGTAAATTACATTCAAACAAGACCGCGTATGAGCATCTCTTCGACAAGTATAAAGCGCCCCGTGCTGGCGACGGTGGCCAATTTGGTGTTGATTCTCCTGGGCGTGATCGGGTACACGTCGCTTGGTATCAGGGATTATCCCAGCGTCGACCCGCCGATCATCACCGTCTCGGCCAGCTACGTGGGGGCGAACGCCGACGTCATCGAAACGCAGGTGACGGAACCCCTGGAGGCCGCCCTGAACGGCATCCCCGGCATCCGGTCGCTGAGCAGCTCCAGCCGCGACGGGTCGAGCAGGATCACCGTCGAGTTTCACCTGGGCGTCGACCTGGAGACGGCGGCCAATGACGTGCGGGACAAGGTCTCCGGCGTGCAGCGGCGGTTGCCGCGGGACATGGATCCGCCCACCGTGTCGAAGGCCGATGCCGATTCGCAGCCCATTTTCGGCATCTCCCTGCGGAGCGATCAGCGCGATTTGATCGACCTCAGCGGTTACGCCGAAAATTATTACAAGGAGCGATTGCAGACCATCTCCGGCGTGAGCAACGTGGACATCTGGGGGGAGAAGCGCTACTCCGTCCGCCTGCGCATGGATCCGTCGCGGCTGGCCGCCTACGCGCTGACGCCGATGGACGTGCAGACGGCGGTGAACAAGGAGAACATCGAGCTGCCCTCAGGCCGCATCGAGGGGGACAACACGGAGCTGACGATCAGGACGCTCGGCCGCCTGATGTCGATCGAGGACTTTAACAACATGGTGGTGTCGCGGAAGGGGAACAAGGTCGTCCGTTTTCGCGACATCGGCGTGGCCGAGGTGGACGCGGAGAACACCCGCAGCATCTCCAAGCGCAACGGCGTGCCGATGGTCAATTGCATCCTCATCCCGCAGCCGGGGGCCAATTACATCGACATCGTCGACCGCGCTTACGAGGTGATGGCCGACCTCGAAAAGGATCTCCCGGCGGACATCGAGGCCAGCATCTCGTTCGACAACACGGTGTTCATCCGCGACTCCATCGGCGAGGTGCAGAGCACCATTTTGGAGGCTTTCGTGATGGTTGTCCTCATCATTTTCGTCTTCCTCAGGAGCTGGCGCACGACGCTGATTCCCGTGCTGACGATACCCATCTCGCTGGTAGCCTCCTTCTTCGTGATGTACATCGCCGGCTTCTCCATCAACATACTCACGCTGCTGGCGCTGGTGCTGGCCATCGGGTTGGTGGTGGACGACGCCATCGTGATGATGGAAAACATCTACGCCAAGGTGGAAGCCGGCATGTCGCCCCTGCAAGCCGGCTTCAAGGGCGCCAACGAGATATTCTTCGCCATCGTGGCCACCACCGTGGTGCTCGTCGCCGTTTTCATCCCGATCGTCTTCCTGGAGGGCACCACGGGACGGCTCTTCCGCGAGTTTAGCCTGGTGATTGCCGGCGCCGTGGCCGTGTCGGCCTTCGTGGCGCTGACCTTTACCCCCATGATTTCCACCAAACTGGTGAGCCGGGGGAGCAGCCAGGGATGGCTCTACCGCGTGACGGAACCCTTCTTCGCCGGCATGAACAACCTCTACCGCCGCTGGCTGGACAACTTCCTGCGGGTGCGCCACTGGGGCGTCATCATCATCGTCGCCACGGGCGCCCTCATCGTCTACCTGTGGCAATCGCTCCCCGCCGAGATGGCGCCGGTGGAAGACCGCTCCAGCGTCCGCGTCAACTCCACGGCGCCTGAAGGCACGACCTTCGAGTACATCGACCGCTACGCCGACGAACTCACCGCCTTCGTGGAGAAAAACGTCCAGGGCGTCGACCAAATCGTCAGCTTCGTCGGTGGCGGCGGCACCAACCGTTCCAACCTCAACGTGTGGCTGGTATCGCCCGACGAACGCCCCCGGTCGCAACAAGAAATCTCCGACGCCCTCGCCGTTCAGGTGCGCCAATTCACCGGCGCCCGCACCATCGTCTCCCAGCAGCAAACCTTCGGCGGCGGTCGCGGCGGCCTCCCCATCTCCTACGTCATCCAGGCCAAAAACCTCGACGCCCTCAAGGAAATCCTCCCCCGCTTCATGGAAGAAGTCGGGCAAAGCCCCCTCTTCTCCGCCTCGGACGTCGACCTCAAATTCACCAAACCGGAACTCACCATCAGCATCGACCGCGCCAAAGCCGGCGTCATGGGCGTCTCCGTCCAGGACATCGCCCAAACCCTCCAGCTCACCATGAGCGAACAGCGCGTCGGCTACTACATCATGAACGGCAAACAATACCAGATACTCAGCCAGCTCGACCGCGCCAACCGCAACAAACCCGACGACCTCAAGCGCATCTACGTCCGCAACAACGAGGGACAACTCATCCACCTCGACAACCTCATCACCGTCGAGGAAAGCTCCATGCCCCCGCAACTCTTCCGCTACGACCGCTTCGTCTCCGCCACCGTCTCCGCCGGCCTCTCCCGCCGCGTCACCATCTCCCAGGGGCTGCAGGAGATGGACCGCGTCGCCGCCGCCGTCCTCAACGACGACTTCAAAACCACCCTCTCCGGCAGCTCCAAGGACTTCGTCGAAAGCTCCTCCAGCCTCATGTTCGCCTTCATGCTCGCGCTCGTCTTCATCTACCTCGTCCTGGCCGCCCAGTTCGAAAGCTTCCGCGACCCCCTCATCATCATGTTCACCGTCCCGCTGGCGCTCGGCGGCGCCCTCATCGCCCTCTGGTACTACCAGCAAACCATGAACATATTCAGCCAGATAGGCATCATCATGCTCATCGGCCTCGTATCCAAAAACGGCATACTCATCGTCGAATTCGCCAACCAGCGCAAACTCGCCGGCCTCCCCGCCCGCGAAGCCGTCCGCGAAGCCTCCGTCGCCCGCCTCCGCCCCATCCTCATGACCAGCTTCGCCACCGTCCTCGGCATCCTCCCCATGGCCACCGCCACCGGCGCCGGCGCCGAAAGCCGCGTCGCCATGGGCATCGCCGTCGTCGGGGGAATGATCTTCTCCACCCTCCTCACCCTGTTCGTCATCCCGGCCATGTACACCTACCTCTCCGCCAAAGAAATAAAAATCATCGAAGAGATATAAAACCGCACCCGCATGAACACGAAACGACTCCTCCCCATCCTCCTCCTCCTCGCCAGCCCGTGGGCGCGACCCGCCGCCGCCCAACCCCTCCACCTCCGCGACTGCATCCGGCAAGCCATCGAATCCAACTTCGACATCAAAATAGTCAGAAACCGCGCCGCCATCGCCGCCAACAACTCCAACAACTCCCCCTACCTCCCCGCCATCGAACTCAACGCCCGCCAAAACCAAACCATCAACACCACCCGCCTCCGCGACAACACCGGCGTCACCACCCGCTCCGCCGACGCCGTCACCGACAACTACTCCGCCGGCGTCGCCATCTCCTGGCGCCTCTTCGACGGCCTCGACATGTTCGCCACCCGCCAGCGCGCCCGCGAACTCGAAACCATCGGCCAGCTCGCCCTCCAGCAGGACGTCGAACGCGTCATCATGGAAGTATGCTCCCTCTACTACAACATCGTCGTCCAGCAATACCGCCTCCAGGCCGCCCGGCGCACCATGCAACTCTCCTCCGAGCGATACGAAGACGCCCAATTCCGCCACGCCATCGGCAAAATCTCCGGCCTCGAGGCCAAACAAGCCATCGTCGACCTCCACGCCGACAGCTCCGCCTACGTCCGCCTCGAAGAACAACTCAAAAACACCTACATCGCCCTCGACAAAACCATGAACGCCGACCTCCAGCGCGACGCCTACATCCGCGACACCATCCTCATGGGACAACCACTCGACCCCGCCACCCTCCAACGAGAAACCATCGCCAACAACAAACTCCTCGAAATCGCCCGCGGGCAGCGACGCGTCTCCCTCCTCGACTACAAAAAAGCCCGCGCCCTCCTCTTCCCCACCCTCGACCTCAACACCGGCTACAACTACACCCGCGCCTCCACCCCCTCCGCCACCACCGTCCTCAACCGCGTCAACGGCCCCTACTGGGGACTCTCCGTCAACCTCCCCCTCCTCCGCCGCGCCCCCGCCCGTGTCCAGGTACAAAACGCCCGCCTCGAGGTCGAAAACGAAGA